>NZ_JBTJEP020000004.1:83004-248283 GCF_054456635.2 Leucobacter faecis | reverse complement strand
CGCCGGAGCGCTACCGGGTGCACCCACGCACGCTACCGGGTACCCCCACAGGCGCTACCGAACAAGTCGGCTAAACACAAAGCTTCATTCAATGGAACATTCTTCCCGGGGCCACGGTTAGTACTGACGCGTGGACGGCGTACCCGAACGCGTTGGCAGGCTATGTGCATGAACCCGTAAATATTTCGGCTTCAGGGCTACAAGCGCATGAGTCTTTGCCGGCGGTCCATCGTCTATTCGCGCTTGCAAAACGCATGATTGAAGGCACCTACCAAGGCGCGGGTACTGCCGCCCACATGCAGGAGTACTTGGATGAGTTTGTGTTCCGGTTTAACCGGCGACACAGCACTCATCGAGGGCTCGTGTTCTTCAGGCTTCTCCCGCGGCCACGCCGGTCACCTACCGAGAACTCGTGCGGGACTCCAAACCAAAGACTGCAAAGCCTCGTGGCGTCAGTGGTGAACGCGGAACGCCGGGCACGTTGACCGCGCTCTCGCCGTTACGTCCATGGCGGGAGTGAATGCTCAGGCACCGAAATTTGAGTCAATGACTCGGCACTTAAATGGATAACCCTTCAATACAAATGGTGAAGGCCAGAGGGAGCGCTCATTCGCCCAACAATGAAGGCAGCAGCTCCGCCCTCGGTTGATGCCTTACATATTGAAGTTTGGTGAGCTCGCAAATCCTGACAAGACGGAGGCCGGCTTATGAAAATCTCAGTCCAAGTTCAGCCTCAAGAGGGTTGCCAAAATGCGATGAGAATGAATCGTCGAACAGCGTTAATGAATATGACGTGATCGTTTGCGGCGGATGACAGTAATGGCCGCAACCCCCTGGAGTTCAGGTTGTTGCGGCCATTACTGTCATCCGCCAAAGCGAGACGTGTGCCAAGCTGGTATCTTTCGCCGGCACGCTGCTCTTACACTGGACTCAGAGTAGACGCCGAATCGCGACGAAAGATAGAGTTCTAACTACCGGCAAGTTGGCGCAGCACGTATTGCAGAATGCCGCCGTTGCGGTAGTAGTCCGCCTCACCCGGGGTGTCGATGCGCACGACCGCGTCGAATTCGACCACCGAGCCGTCGGCCTTCGTCGCCTTCACTGCAACCGACTTGGGCGTTGAGCCCTCGTTGAGCTGCGTGATGCCCGAGATGTCGAACGACTCAGTGCCGTCGAGGCCGAGGCTATCGGCGCTCTCGCCCGCGGGGAACTGCAGCGGCAGCACGCCCATGCCGATGAGGTTTGAGCGGTGAATACGCTCGAAGCTCTCGGTGATCACAGCGCGCACACCCAGCAGGCTGGTGCCCTTTGCGGCCCAGTCGCGCGACGAGCCCGAACCGTACTCCTTGCCACCGAGCACGACGAGCGGCACGCCCGCAGCCTGGTAGTTCTGAGCAGCGTCGTAGACGTACGACTGGGGTGCACCCTCGAGGGTGAAGTCGCGGGTGAAGCCACCCTCGACGTTGTCGAGCAGCTGGTTGCGAATACGAATGTTCGCAAACGTGCCACGAATCATGACCTCGTGGTTGCCGCGGCGTGAGCCGTAGGTGTTGAAGTCCTTCGGGGCGATTCCGTTCGCAACCAGGTACTGGCCTGCGGGCGTCTCAGCCTTAAAGCTACCGGCGGGGCTGATGTGGTCCGTCGTCACCGAATCGCCGAGCTTGAGCAGCACGCGTGCGCCTGCAATGTCGGTGACGGGTGACGTCTCGAGAGTCATGCCGTCGAAGTAGGGTGCCTTGCGCACGTAGGTCGACTTCTCGTCCCACTCGAAGGTGTTGCCCTCGGGGGTCGGCAGGCCGGTCCAGTGCTCGTCACCGTCGAACACGGTGGCGTACTTGGAGCGGAACATGTCGGCGTCGATCGACGCGTCGGCAATCTTCTGCACCTCGACCGGGTCGGGCCAGATGTCGCGCAAGAACACGTCGTTGCCGTCGCGATCCTGGCCGAGCGCCTCGGTGTCGAAGTCGAAGTCCATCGAGCCTGCAAGCGAGTACGCTACGACGAGCGGGGGGCTCGCGAGGTAGTTCATCTTGATGTCGGGGTTGATGCGACCCTCGAAGTTGCGGTTACCCGAGAGCACCGCGGTGACCGCGAGATCGTTGTCGTTGACCGCCTGCGAGACCTCTTCGTTCAGCGGGCCCGAGTTACCGATGCAGGTGGTGCAGCCGTAGCCGACGAGGAAGAAGCCGAGATCCTCGAGGTCACCCTTGAGGCCTGACTTCTCGTAGTAGTCGGTGACGACCTTCGAGCCGGGAGCGAGGGTCGTCTTAACCCAGGGCTTGGGCTTGAGACCGAGCGCGTTCGCGTTGCGGGCGAGCACGCCTGCCGCGAGCATCACTGACGGGTTCGAGGTGTTGGTGCACGACGTGATCGAGGCGAGGGTCACCGCGCCGTGATCGATCGTGAACTCGCGACCCTCGGCGTCAGTGACCTGAGCGGGGTTCGATGCGGGAGCGTAGTTCTTGAGGTCGACCTCGAACTGCTCCTTCGAGCGGGTCAGCTCAATGCGGTCCTGCGGGCGCTTCGGGCCGGCGATCGACGACACGACCGTGCCGAGATCAAGCTCGAGGTACTCGCTGAACTCGGGCTCAACGGCGGGGTTGTGCCACATGCCCTGCGCCTGCGAGTACGCCTTGACGAGCTCGACCTGCTCGTCAGGGCGGCCCGTGAGGCGCATGTAGTCGAGGGTGACCTCGTCGATGGGGAACATCGCGGCGGTTGAACCAAACTCGGGGCTCATGTTGCCGATCGTGGCGCGGTTTGCGAGCGGCACCGAGCCGACGCCCTCGCCATAGAACTCGACAAACTTGCCCACGACACCGTGCTTGCGCAGCTGCTGGGTGATGGTGAGCACCACATCGGTGGCGGTGACGCCCGCAGGAATCTCGCCCTTCAGCTTGAAGCCCACAACCGGCGGAATGAGCATCGAGATGGGCTGGCCGAGCATCGCCGCCTCGGCCTCAATGCCGCCCACGCCCCAACCGAGCACGCCGAGGCCGTTCTGCATCGTCGTGTGCGAGTCGGTGCCGACGCTGGTGTCGGGGTACGCCTGAACAACGCCATCAACCTCGCGTGTGAACGTGAGGCGCGCCAGGTACTCAATGTTGACCTGGTGCACGATGCCGGTCCCGGGGGGAACGACCTTGAAGTCCTGGAATGCACCCTGGCCCCAACGGAGGAACTGGTAGCGCTCACCGTTGCGCTCGTACTCCTTGACGACGTTGCGTGCGGCGGCATCGGCGCGGCCGTACACGTCAGAGATCACGGAGTGGTCGATCACAAGCTCGGCGGGTGCCAGCGGGTTAATCGAGTCGGGGTTGCCGCCCAGGTCAGTGACGGCCTCGCGCATGGTCGCAAGGTCGACGATGCAGGGCACGCCGGTGAAGTCCTGCATGATCACGCGGGCGGGCGTGAACTGGATCTCGGTGTCGGGCTCCGCATTCGGGTCCCAGTTGCCGAGCGCTTCAATGTGCGCCTTCGTCACATTCGCACCGTCTTCGGTGCGCAGCTGGTTCTCGAGCAGCACCTTCAGGCTGTACGGAAGTCGCTCGTGACCAGGTACCTGGTCGATGCGATAAATCTCGTATTCCTTCTCGCCCACTGCGAGGGTGCTCTTAGCGTCGAAGCTGTTTACTGCTCCCATGAGGCTCCTCCAAATATCTCGATGTCAAGATAACTCTACACTGAATCGGCGAGTGACTCCCCTACTGCGCAGGGGTGTCCTCGCCCGTGGTTTCAACGATATCGCCCCGCGAATCATCTGATGAACGGTGCAGCCCGCTGAGCACCACCCACGTCACGATGACCACGAGCGCGAAAAGCGGCAGCCCCATCACGAGGCGGGCGACGCCCAAGGCGTCTGTATATACCGCGCTCGCTCCGGATCGTGCCGCGAAATACAGCGGCAGCTGCACGCCGAGGCGCGCAAGAAACATCCCCAGCCACACAACGGTCAACCAGAATGCTGCCCGGCGCACCGGCCGGTTCTGGCGCCAGGCCGCCCCCTGACCCGTCGCAAAGCCGTAGACGATCCCAAACAGCGGCCACCGCACGACAAGCGAGATCAGTAGGCCCAGCGACCACGCGGCGTTGGTAAGAAACCCGGGCAGGTAGAAGTCTTCGCCGCGGCCGGTCATCAGCGTCGCCGCGACCGCGACCGCGGCTCCCAGCGCGCCCGAAATCGCAGACGTGATGTTTTCGCGCCGGGCGAGCCGCACAATGATCGCGAGCACCACAAACGCCGAAGGCGCGATCGCCGACACGCGTGGATCACGCGTAATCGTGAACCCGACGAGAAAGAGCAGCCCGGGCACGACGGCCTCGACAATGCCGCGCGCTCCCCCGATCGCGTCCAACACGCCGCGCGAAGAGAGCCCTTCGCCCTGCTGCACACGCCCGATCGCGTGCCCCATGCCGCCCAGCGCCTTGGGGTGCTTGGCGGCCTGGGGATCCGGATCACACCCATCGCCCGTACCGGGCGCCGGGCTCGCTTCGAACCCGGGCCCGGGGGCCGCGCCGCTTTCGCCGGTCACGCCTGCTGCGTGGTGCCGGGCTGCTGGGCGGCTTGCACGCCCGCGGGCACTTTGAGCGGCAGCAGCTCACTCGGGGGCATCGGGTGGTCTCCGCGCACGACGACGATCTCGCGAAAGAGATCGATCACGTTTGCGAGCGCCTCGGCATCACCGGCGGCCTTGCCCATGATGACGCCGCGCAGCAGCCAGCGGGGCCCGTCGACCGCGATGAAGCGTACGGGACGGGTGCCACCGCCCTGATCTGCAGGCACGGGTGTCTGCGCGACGAGCTCGGTGCCGAGGGCGCCGGGCTCTTCGCTCGTGGTTGCGCCCTGCTGGGTCAGCTGCGCAGCAAGTTCGCCGCGCACACCGTGCCACAGGCCCGTCGACTTGGGGGCGGCAAACGCCTGCACCTGCAGCAGCGACTCTGAGTACTCGAGCGAGACGGCGACCACGCGGTTCGCGCGCTCATCGACCTCGAGCCGCAACTGCAGCCCCTCGCGGGGCGCAACCTTGATGCCGCCCAGATCGACATAGGGGCGCATCGCCGGCACCTCGGTGGCGTCAAACGGCCCCGCCTCGGCGCGGTCTGCGGGGGCAGACTTCGAGTCGTCAACCTCGGGCGTGGCGTCTTCGCCCTCGTGGAGCTCGACGGCATCGGCGCCCGTGTCGGTACTCGTGTCTGCCGGGTTTTGCTTTTCAGCCATGATTACTTCTTCACTTCCTGTGGGCCGCTCGTAAGCGGATTGATCTAGGGGTGCCGCGGGGACGGGCTAGCTGGCATCTTTGACGCCGGTGGAGCCAAAGCCATTCGTGCCGCGCACGCTGTCTGGCAGTTCGGCTACCGGCACGAACACCGCCCGCGAAACGGGCATGATGATGACCTGGGCGATGCGGTCACCCGGGTCGACCGTAAAAGTGTTCTCGAGATCTGTGTTGAGCAGCGTCACCTTGATCTCACCGCGATACCCCGCGTCAACGGTGCCGGGCGAGTTGAGCACAGTAATGCCGTGCTTGGCGGCGAGGCCGCTGCGGGGCACGACAAACGCAGCGTACCCTTCGGGCAGCGCGATGGACACGCCAGTGCCCACGAGCGCACGCTCGCCGGGAGCGATAACGACAGGCTCGCTCGCGCGCAGATCGGCGCCCGCATCGTCGTGGTGCGCATATACGGGGGCGGTCTCGCCCAGAATCGGAATAGTTACGACATCAGTCACGCGAACAGGCTACCGGATCGGGTTCGACGCGCGGTGACCGCGGGGCCCTGATTGTCAGGCACCACACGACATAATGAAGCTATGTCGAGCGACTCACAAGCCAAGCCCCCTCTCGTCAGCTACCGCGAGCGGCTGGTGCCCGGGCCAGGGCTATTTTTTGCCCTGTTGCTGGTGGTGCCTGCCGTGGCGCTCGTGCTCACCCCGGTGCAGGCGAACATTGCGTGGCCCACCGGCATAGCTGTTTACATCATCTCGGTGGTGACATTGATATTGCTCGCGCCCGTCGTAACCGTCTCGGGCGACACCCTCACCGCGGGTCACGCCAGTATTCCCGCGAAGCAGCTCGGCGAAGCAGAAGCGCTCGGATCCGATGCGCTTCGTGCAGCGATCGGGCCTGGCCTCGACGCGCGCAGCTACCTGCTCGTGCGCGGCTGGATTCACCGCGGCGTACGCCTCGAGAACATTGACCCGGCCGATCCGGCGCCGCACTGGATCATCACGACCCGTCACCCACAAAAGCTCATCCAGGCCGTCGCCGCCGCGAAATAGTTGTTCGCCGCAACAAAAAACCCCGCCGGTGGCGGGGTTTTTTCATGCGCGTTTTACGCTGAGCATTCCGACGCTGTGGCGTCGGCGCTGAATGCCGTAAAACGCTGCGCGTTTTACGCTGAGCATTCAGCGCACACCGGGCCGAGCTTCGACTGGTGGTCGAGCTGCGAGCGGTGGCGTACAAGGAAGCAGCTCACGCAGGTAAATTCGTCGTCCTGTTGTGGCAGCACAACCACGTCGAGGTCTACGTCAGACAGATCGGTTCCGCCTATCGCGAAACTCGGGTTGTCTGCGTCCTCGGTGTCAGAACCCGAAGCACCCTTAGCGGGGCCGCGCTCCTTCAACGCTTCAATGGACTCAGCGTCTTCTTCCGTCTTGCGCGGGGCGTCGTAATCGGTGGCCATTTTCTCCTGCAATCTACGTGCCGTGTCTCGGCACCTCAACTCTCGAGCGGCCACAGTCTGCCCTATTTATAGGGGTTCACGCAAACCCTAAATGCCGTGAGTTCACTGAGCGCGTAGAGTGAAGTGGGTCATCTCGAGGCTGGGAGTGGTCCGAGGCACGCAAATTCGGGCACGATGTCGGTCACGCGCCGCAGCAATGTACCAATTCTCTGGCCCAGTGTGACAACCTTGTTTGCGAACCACGAAGGGAGCGCGCCGATGAACGAATTGCGTTTTGTGCGACGCGAAGAGCGATCGCTGATTCTCGCGACCGAGAACGACGATGAATTCCGCCTCGTGATCGACGATCTGCTGATCGCTGAACTGAAGCATGCCAGCCGCAAGGAACGCGAGGGCGCCAAAGTGCGGCCGCGCGAGATTCAGTCGCTCGTGCGCGCGGGCAAGTCCCGCTCCGAGATCGCCGCGATCACCGGGCTCGAAGAGTCAGACATCGAACGGTACGAAGAACCTGTGCTGGCTGAGCGACGTTACATTCTCGAGCGCGCGCACGCCGTGCAGGTGCGCACCGAGGCCAGCGAAGAGTCCGATCAACGATTCGGCGCTGTCATTGGCGAGCGTCTCATCGGGCTTGAGGCCGACGCGAGCGAGTGGACGGCGTGGCGAGACGAAGAAGCCGGTTGGCTGGTGAGCCTCGAGTTCATCTCACACGATGTGGCCCACAACGCGCTGTGGAGTTTTGACCATCGCAAGCAGACCCTCGCCCCCATCAACCCCGACGCCGTAAATCTGTCTAAGCAGGGAGATGTCGGCGACCGACTGATTCCAAAGCTGCGCGCCGTCGACAACGGCGACCGCACCTCGCAGTTTCCGCCCGTCACCGATGCGTCGTCTGCGTCAGCGTCCTCCGCGGCGCCCGCGGCGCCCGCGGCGCCCGCCGCCCGAGCGGAGAAACCCAGCACACCCGCAAAACCTGCGGTGGCACAGCTTACGGCGGCGCGTGACGCCGCCCCAGCCCCCGAGGCCGAGGCAGCCGAGGCATCCGTGGCATCCACTCCAGCAGAGCAGGCTGCGGCCGAGCGTACCGCCGCACCGCTCGATGCCAACGCCGAGTATGCCCGTCGCCGCGAGATAGATCAGCGAGCGATCAAGAGCGACGATTCAGGCCCCGTCGACTTCAGCCAAACGGCCGATCTGCTCGATGCGCTGCGGCGCAGGCGTGGCGAACGGCAGCTTGCGCAGGCTCAAGACCCAGACGACACCGAAACATCTCCCATCACGGCGCCGCCCGTTTCAATTCCCGTGTCGGCGAAGCCCGAGCCAGCGACCGCCCCCGCCGCAGAACCGAATGCAGCCGCGCCGGCCGCTCCCGCTGTGAAGAAACCACGCAGCATCTGGGGTGGCGCGGGCGTCGCCTCGGGTGTAACGCAGGCTAAACTTGGCGCGCCCGAAGCGCCGAGTGCCGCCGCGCCCGCCAACCCACCGGCAGCCCCCGCTGCAGCCGCGGCTCCTGAGCAGTCGCCGGCGGCAGCAACTCCCGAGGCGCCTGCAACGTCAGTAGCCACGGCGTCAACATCCACGGCGTCAACTTCTACGCCACAGGCGGGCCCGAAGAAGGGGCGCGCGTCGATCCCGAGCTGGGACGATATCTTGTTCGGCACCCGCAGCGACGACGACCCCAGGGCATAACTGGCTGCCCCCGGGTCAGAGCAAGCCGCGTACGCGCCTAACGCGCGTACGCGGCCGCGGCCCGCGTCACGAGCGACACAAACGGTGAACCATCGAACTCCCCCGCGAGCGCGAGCGGCACGCCGCGCTCTTCCTCGCTAAAGGAGCCGTGCTGCCCGATCATCTCGCGGGCGGCAGGGTCGTCTGACCCGAGATAGTAGGCGACCCGCTTGCGCGCCGCGATGATCACATCGCCCAACCGCTCGCTCACCCCGGGGGCCATGTCGCCGAAGCAGCCCGATGCAATGAACTCCTCGCGCGTGCCCACAAACGCGCGCGCCCCCTCGTGCTCGGCCCACCTTGCAGAGACCGCCGCAGCGGCCTCCGGTCCAGCATCGGGCGCGAGATACAGCGACCGCATGCGCGGCTCCCCACCCACCTCGGCCACACCATCAAGCAGCTCCGGCGTAGCGTCGAGCAGCACCTGCTCGTGCGCCGCCACATCTACAATGCCGTGATCTGCCGTGAGCGCGACACCTACGCCCGCGGGCAGTGTGCGCAAGAAATCACTGAGCGCCGCGTCGAACTGTTCGAGCCTTCGCACCCACTCGTCGCTCTGCCACCCAAACTTGTGAGCGGCGCGATCGAGCTCATCGATGTACAGATAGACGTAGCTGGGGTCGCCCGTTCGAAGGGCTCGAGACGCCTGCGCGAAACGGTCCTCGATGCGCTGCCCCTCGAGGTACTCGGCGCCCGTGAGATTGGCCCGCGTGAGCCCGCTCAACCGATGGGCGGGGCGGCCGATCGCGTAGGCGCGCGCGCCCAGCTCGGTCGCGCGGTGAAACAGCGGCTGGGCGCGCTGCCACGCGCGCACGGGCGCTATACCTTCCCACTCGCTCAGGGTCGTACGCAGCCCCAGCTCAGGGTGCCGGATCCGGTACCCCACGAGCCCGTGACTTCCGGGCAGCTGCCCCGTCACGAGCGTCGTGAGGGCGGCGCCCGTCGTCGACGGAGCGACCGTCTCGATGCGCTTACGCGGCATCCGCGCAAGCGTGGGCGCGTGCCCAATGCGCGCACCCAGATTCGCGTGCCCGAGACCGTCTACCGCGATCAGTACAAACGACCGGATCGCGGGCAGCCCCGCCAGATCCGGAGCTTTCGAGCCCCCCAGCACCTCGGGCGTGTCAGACGCGCCGGGGCGCGTGAAGGCAGCGGAGAGTGTGGCGGCGGGGTCGTGGCCGAGGCCGCGGGCGAGCGCGGCAAGGCCCATCGGCGCGATTGCGGCCAGCCTCCCGCCGTTGTCAGTGGCTGTCGATAGCATGGTTTCATTATGACCGAAGCCTCCAACAGTGCCTCACCCGATGCCGTCGCCACAGGCGCCGCCTCAGCTGGATCCCCCGCCCTGCCCCACGAGCTCGCGGGCGAACGCATTGAGGACATCGACATCTCGCAAGAGATGGAAGGCTCATTTCTCGAGTACGCATACTCGGTGATCTACTCGCGTGCGTTGCCCGACGCGCGCGACGGTATGAAGCCGGTGCAGCGGCGCATCTTGTTCATGATGCAAGACATGGGGCTGAAGCCCGAGAAGGGTCACGTCAAGTCGGCCCGCGTGGTGGGCGAAGTGATGGGCAAGCTACACCCGCACGGCGACTCGTCGATCTACGACGCCCTCGTGCGGCTCGCACAAGACTTTGCAATGCGCCTGCCCCTGGTCGACGGGCACGGCAACTTTGGCTCGCTCGACGACGGCCCCGCCGCATCGCGCTACACCGAAGCGCGGCTCGCGGGCGCAGCGCTCGCGATGGTCGACTCACTTGACGAAGACGTCGTCGACTTCGTACCCAACTACGACAACCAGATCATGCAGCCCGAAGTGCTGCCGTCTGCCGTGCCCAACCTGCTCGTCAACGGCGCCAGCGGCATCGCCGTGGGCATGGCCACAAACCTCGCCCCCCATAACCTCATCGAGGTCGTCGACGGCGCAAAACACCTATTGTTTCACCCGAAGGCCACCGTCGACGAGTTGATGGAGTTCATTCCCGGGCCCGACCTGCCCGGCGGCGGCACGATCGTCGGCCTCGACGGCGTGAAAGACGCCTACCGCACCGGCCGCGGTGCCTTTCGTACCCGCGCCAAAGTGACGGTGGAGCAGCTCGGGCCGCGCCGCACCGGTCTCATAGTGACCGAGCTGCCCTACCTCGTCGGCCCCGAGCGCATCATCGAGAAGATCAAGCAGGGCGTCGATGCCAAGAAGCTCTCGGGCATCTCAGACGTCGCCGACCTCACCGACCGCAAGAACGGCATGCGTCTCGTGATCACGCTCAAGACCGGGTTCTCCCCCGAGGCCGTGCTCGAGGCGCTCTACCGCTACACACCGCTCGAAGACTCCTTCAGCATCAACTCTGTCGCGCTGGTGAACGGGCAGCCACAGACGCTAGGCCTGCGTGAAATGCTGCGCGTGTTTCTCGATCACCGC
The DNA here is from genome assembly GCF_054456635.2 of Leucobacter faecis. Classification (NCBI taxonomy): domain Bacteria; kingdom Bacillati; phylum Actinomycetota; class Actinomycetes; order Micrococcales; family Microbacteriaceae; genus Leucobacter; species Leucobacter faecis. Next base: position 237,458 of record NZ_JBTJEP020000004.1, on the reverse strand, counting down.
ATCTCGGTGATCACGCGTCGCTGCGAGTTTCGGCTGCGCAAGCGCCGCGATAGGTTGCACCTCGTCGAGGGGCTGCTCATCGCTATTCTCGACATCGACGAGGTCATTCAGCTGATTCGCACAAGCGACGATTCAGAGACCGCGCGCACCAGGCTCATGCAGGTGTTCGATTTGAGCGAGCTGCAGGCCGAGTACATTCTTGAGCTGCGCCTGCGCCGTCTCACAAAGTTCTCGCGTGTCGAGCTCGAAGCAGAACGCGACGAACTGCGGGCTGAAATCGATAAGCTGCTCGAAATTCTGGGCAGTGACGAGCGGCTGCGGCAGTTGGTGGCCGACGAACTCGACCAGGCCGCCGAATCGTTCGGCACCCCCAGGCGCACGCTACTCACGGGCGCGGTGGCGCGGCCCACGCGCTCTGCCGCGGCCGCTAAGTCCCTAGAAGTCGCCGACACCGCCTGCACCGTGATGCTCTCGGCTACGGGCCGCGCTCTACGCATCGAACGCGACCCCGCCGCGGGTGATGCGCCCCGCGGCACATCTCGGGCGACGAAGCACGGTGCCGTAATGTCTATCATCGACGGCACCGTGCGCGGTGAGCTGGGCGCGATCTTGAACGATGGCACACTGCACCGATTTACCCCCGTTGATCTGCCGATCGTGCCCGGGGCGAGCATCGCCTTCTCGGCCGGTGTGAAGCTGCGGGAGTATCTCGGCCTCACTGACAAAAAGCTCAGGGTCGTGGGGCTCGTGCCGCTCGACACCGATCAGGTGGTCGGGTTGTTTACGCGCGGCGGCGTGGTCAAGCGACTGTTGCTCACGGAGCTGCCCCCCAGGCCCTCGTTCGAAGTCATCACGTTGAAAGACAACGACCAGCTCATCGCCGCCTGCATCGCTCCAGACGGGACCGAGTTTGCCGCGGTCACAAGCGATGCGCAGCTGCTCAGGTTTGCGGCAGACGCTGTACGCCCCCAGGGCCGCGCCGCCGCCGGCATGGCCGGGATCCGCCTCGGGGCAGACGCGCGGGTGGTGTTTGCGGGTGTCGTAGCCTCGGGCAGTGAAGCCCGCGTCGTCACCGTGGCCGACAGCTCGATCACGCTGCCGGGCACAGACGTTGCGACCGCGAAGGTCACCGACTGGGCCGAGATTCCGGCCAAGGGACGAGCCACCGGTGGCGTCAGGGTGCAGCGATTCTTGAAGTGGGAAGACCAGATCGCGTGCGCCTGGGTGGGCGTGGGCACACCGCGCGCCCTCGCGAGCGACGGAGCCGCCCGCAAGCTGCCGACGGAGCTCGGCAAGCGCGACGGCTCAGGCACCCCGATCGACGGGGCCGCCGCCTACGTGGGCCTCGCACCGTAAGCCGCCAGGCGGCCGGATCGCGCGGGAACGCGCGCGATCCGGCACAGCAGGTTAGGCGTCGATGCGGTCGCGATCGAGGTCGTCAGCGTTCTCGATGATGAACTCCTTGCGCGGCGCGACCTCGTTGCCCATGAGCAGTTCGAACACCTGCGACGCGGCGTGCGCGTCTTCCATGCGCACGCGGCGCAGGGTGCGATGCTCGCGGTCCATCGTGGTCTCTGCCAGCTGGTCGGCATCCATCTCGCCGAGGCCTTTATAGCGCTGAATGGGCTCTTGATACTTCTTGCCGCGCTTGCGCAGGTTCGCGAGCAGCGCGGTAAGCTCACGCTCACTGTAGGTGTACACAACCTCGTTGGGCTTGCGGCCCGCGTGCTGCACGACGACGCGGTGCAGCGGTGGCACCGCAGCGTACACGCGGCCCGCTTCGAGCATCGGGCGCATGTACCTGAAAAATAGGGTGAGCAGCAGCGTGCGAATGTGCGCACCGTCAACATCGGCGTCACTCATGAGGATCACCTTGCCGTAGCGCGCCGAGTCGAGATCGAAGTCCCGGCCAGACCCCGCGCCAATCACCTTGATGATGGCGCCGCACTCGGCGTTGTTCAGCATTTCTGCCACCGAGGCCTTTTGCACGTTCAAGATCTTGCCGCGAATCGGCAAGAGCGCCTGAAACTCGCTGTCACGGGCCGGGCGCGCTGTGCCGAGTGCGCTGTCGCCCTCGACAATAAACAGTTCAGTCTCGGCGACGTTCTTTGAACGGCAGTCGATGAGCTTCGCGGGCAGCGAGGAGTTCTCGAGCGAGCTCTTGCGGCGGGCGGTGTCGCGCTGCGCACGCAGTGAGATGCGTGCCTTCATCTCAGACACCATCTTCTCGAGCAGCGCGCCGGTCTGCGTCTTGTCGGCCTTCTTGGTCGACTCGAAGCGCTCGGTGAGCCCCTTCGTAATGGCACGCGAGACAATCGACCGTACGGCCGCGGTGCCGAGCACCTCTTTCGTCTGCCCCTCAAACTGGGGTTCGGGCACGCGCACCGTCACGACAGCGGTGAGCCCGGTCAGAATGTCGTCTTTGTCGGGCTTGTCGCTGCCCGCCTTCAGCTTGCGCGCGTTCTGCTCGATCTGCTTGCGGAAGAACTTAGTGAGCCCCTGCTCGAACCCTGACAGGTGTGTGCCGCCCTTGGGCGTTGCGATGATGTTGACAAAGCTCTGCACCTCGGTGTCGTATCCGGTGCCCCAGCGCAACGCCACGTCCACTTCGCACTGCCGCTCGACCTCACGTGACACGAGGTGGCCGGTCTTCTCGTCCATCACCGGCACCGTCTCGGTGAACTTGCCGGTATCGGTGACGCGCCACGTTTCGGTGAGCGCAGCATCGACCGCGAGAAACTCGACAAACTCTGACAGGCCGCCCTCGTATGCAAACGCATGCACCGTCGGCTCGCCCGTCTCGCTGAGGCCCTCGGGGCGCTCGTCCCGAATCTCGATTGCTAGGCCCGGCACCAGAAATGCGGTTTGTCGCGCGCGGGCCACAAGCGACTCAGGCTCAAATCGTGCCGTCGCAAGAAAGATTTGCGGGTCGGCCCAGTAGCGCACACGAGTGCCGGTAACCCCGCGCTTCGCTTTGCCTACGAGGCGCAGCTGGGACGCGTCCTCGTACGGCGTGAACGGACTGTCGGGCCCTTCGCCCGCAAACTCGCCCGGTTCGCCGTGGCGAAAGGACATGGCCCAGGTTTTGCCACCCCGGTCAACCTCGACATCGAGGCGTGACGAGAGAGCGTTCACGACCGAAGCACCCACGCCGTGCAGGCCACCCGACGACGCGTACCCGCCGCCGCCAAACTTGCCGCCCGCGTGCAGCTTCGTAAACACTAGCTCGACACCGGTCAGGCCACTCTTGGGCTCAACGTCTACGGGGATCCCACGACCGCGGTCGGTGACCGTTACGCTGCCGTCAGCGTGCAGCGTAATGCCGATCTCTGAGCCGTGGCCGGCGAGCGCCTCGTCAACCGAGTTGTCGATGATCTCCCACAGACAGTGCATGAGGCCACGTGAGTCGGTGGTGCCGATGTACATGCCGGGTCGCTTGCGCACGGCTTCAAGGCCCTCAAGTACGGTGAGGTGCCGCGCCGAATAGCTCGACTCGCCCCCTGCTGCCCGGGGTGCTGCTGACGCTGCGTTCTGCTCGGCCACTCGGCGGATCTCCTTACGTAAACTGACCTCTCTAGCCTAATTCACACCACCGACATTGCCCCTGCGCTCGCTCGGTGTGTGCCGGATCCATGCTCCACGCAACCGGTCGCCCAGCCTTAGCTACGCGCTCAGCGAACCTGTGCGCCCAAAAATCGCGGTTCACGAAGATGAGTGCTTGGATGGAAGTAACACATGGACGAGCAACGGGAGGACACGATGTCGACCATCGAGCAAGATCGCCAGACAGACATTTTGGCCGCGGATCGCCCACTCAGTGCGCTGGACCGCTGCGACAGCTGCGGGGCACAGGCCTACGTGCGCGTCGTATTTAGCGGCAGCGAACTGCTATTCTGCGCCCACCACGCCACGAAGCACGAGGCGAAGCTGAAGCCCATGGCCGAGGTGTGGCACGACGAGTCACACAAGCTCACCGCTTAGCCTTCTAGACAGCTTCGCACCAACGACAACGCCCCGCGGGATTTCTCCCGCGGGGCGTTGTCGTTGTCTGCCGATTTACTCGAGGTAATCGCGCAGCTGCTGCGACCGTGACGGGTGGCGCAGCTTCGCCATCGTCTTCGACTCGATCTGGCGAATGCGCTCACGCGTCACACCAAAAGTGTCGCCAATCTGGTCGAGTGTCTTCGGCATGCCGTCACCCAGGCCAAAGCGCATCCGGATCACGCCGGCCTCACGCTCGGAGAGCGAATCGAGCAGCTGTTCGAGCTGCTGCTGGAGCATCGTAAAGCCCACAGCGTCTGCAGGCACGACGGCCTCGGTGTCCTCAATCAGGTCACCGAACTCGCTGTCGCCGTCCTCGCCCAGGGGCGTGTGTAGCGAAATGGGCTCACGGCCGTACTTCTGCACCTCGATGACCTTTTCGGGGGTCATGTCGAGCTCGCGGCTCAGCTCCTCAGGAGTGGGTTCGCGGCCCAGATCCTGCAGCATCTGGCGCTGCACACGAGCGAGCTTGTTGATGACCTCGACCATGTGCACGGGAATACGGATCGTGCGCGCCTGGTCAGCCATGGCGCGAGTGATCGCCTGACGAATCCACCAGGTGGCGTAGGTCGAGAACTTGAAGCCCTTGGTGTAGTCAAACTTCTCGACCGCGCGAATCAGGCCCAGGTTGCCCTCTTGGATGAGGTCAAGGAACTGCATGCCTCGGCCGGTGTAACGCTTTGCGAGCGAGACCACCAGGCGCAGGTTGGCGCCGAGCAGGTGGCTCTTGGCACGCTGGCCGTCACGGGCGACCCACTTCAGCTCGCGCTCGAGCTTCTTGGGCAGGCTCTTTTCGACCGACAGCTTCTCGGACGCAAACAGGCCAGCCTCGATGCGCATAGCAAGCTCGACCTCTTCGGCCGCGTTGAGCAGTGCGACCTTGCCGATCTGCTTCAGGTAGTCCTTAACCGGGTCAGCCGTAGCGCCCGGAATGGCCGTCGTGATGGTCGGAACATCTTCTTCGTCGCTCGCCTTCAGCACGATCGCGCCGGTGGGCACCGGATCGATCACGGTTGAAGCGGACTTCTTAGTTTCGACCTGCTCTTCTTCGACGTCTGGTGCGTCGTAGTCGATCTCGTCGGCGGCCGACTTCTTCCTCGAAGTGGTCTTCTTCTTTGCAGCGGGCTTAGCCTCAGCCTTCGCGGCCGCTGCCTTGGTGGCAGGCTTCTTAGCAGCGGTAGCCTTCGCCGCCGTAGTTTTCTTGGCCGCGGCAGCCTTAGTCGTGGTGGTCTTCTTCGCGGCAGCCTTCGGCGCCGCTTCGGTGGTGTCCTTCACCTCTGCGGCGTCCTCAGCGGCCGACTTCGCGGTCTTGGCCGAGGTCGAGCGAGTCTTGGGGGTGGATGCAGTTGCCACGCAGCCGCCTCTCTGTGTCTGAATTCGGGCTGTGTCGCCGAAGGCGAGTGCTCACAGCATGAAAACCCATGTCAAGTCTGGTTTATTCCCGATACGGGAGGTAAGCGCAAACTTGGATGGGCTAGCCCTACCATTATTGCATGCCTCGAGTGTAGATTCTGACCAAAACCTCGAAGCTGCAAGCCTTCGCGCTAGTGATTATTGTCGGACTCCCCACCCGGGGTGTCGTCGCCGGGTTCGGGGTGATCCGGATCATGGAACCCAGAGTCACCCGAGCCGTGCTGCTGAGCGAGAAATCGCTCGAGCTCGCTCGCGATCTGCTCTGCCGTGGGCAGTGACCCGTCCTCACTCACGAGCGGTGAGCGAGTCTCTTGATCCTCCATATAGGCGTCGTAGCGCTTCTCGAGCGTGTGCACCATTTCTGCCGTTTCATGGCTCTCTGAAATTTGGGCATCGACCTGCTCCATAAACGCGCGTGCGCGCGTGCGCACCTCATCGGTGGCGAAGATGAGGCCGGTCGCGGCCATGAGGCCGTCGAGCGCAGCATAGAGCGCCTCGGGGTACTCGGTGTTTGCGAGGTAGTGCGGAATGAGCAGCGCGAAACCCGCGACCTCCTCCCCCAGCGAGTGCAGTCGGTACTCAAGCACGTGTGCGGCCGAGGCAGACAACTTGGTGGTCGGCCGCCAGGACGAACGCGCCTCGATGAGATCCTCGCGCGAGCCGCTCACCGTCATCGAGATCGGGCGAGTGTGCGGCACAGGCATGGGAATCGCATGGCTCCACGTGGTGATGGAAACCTCGAATTCGTGCACCAGCATGAGCACCGCGTCGATGAATTGCTCCCACCGAAAGTCGGGCTCGTAGCCACTCAGCAGCAGAAACGGGGTGCCGAGCTCGTCACGCGCGAGGCTGAGCGTGAGCTCCTCAGGGCTGTAATCGGTGAAATGGTCACTGTCGAATGTGATGATGGGGCGCCGAGCCCGGTAATCGAGTAGCAGGTCGGCATTGAAACGCAGAATCTCTTCGGGGTGGCACTGCTCCCACAGATACTCGTCGAGCTGTGAAATGGCGCCACCAGCGTCGCTGAGCCCCTGGAGTGCCACGATCAGGGGCAGGCCGCGAGGTACGCTCGCCCGGCGCTCGGCGTGCTCTGCAGAAAAGATTGAATCGCTCACATCACCATCCTATGAAGCCTTGCCTCACGACGCGTGTGCATGCGTGACGCTGGCAGCGAAACAGTGGGGTGTAGGGTGGATGGGTACGCCCCTACCGGGCCTCACATACATTGCGAACACACCGAGGGAGACCCCACTTGGCCGATCAGCAGTTTGACATTGTTGTCTTGGGCGGAGGAAGCGCCGGCTACGCCACCGCGATCCGTGCAACTCAGCTGGGCATGACCGCAGCAGTCATCGAGAAAGATAAGCTCGGCGGCACTTGCCTGCACCGCGGCTGTGTGCCGACGAAGGCCCTGCTGCACTCCGCAGAAGTTGCCGACGTTGCACGCGACGGAGATAAGTACGGCGTGCTCTCGAGCGTCGCCGGGATCGATATCGCGAAGGTCAATAACTACCGCACGACGCTCGTGGCCGGCAAGCACAAGGGCCTGCAGGGCCTGCTCAAGGCAAACGGCATTACGGTGATTGAGGGCGAGGGCAAACTCGTTGCCCCGAACACTGTGCAGGTCGGCGCCGACCGTGTCATTGGTAAGAACGTCGTACTGGCGACGGGTTCATGCTCCCGTTCACTACCCGGCCTCGAAATTGGTGGCCGCGTCATCACGAGCGAGCACGCCCTTGAGCTCACCGAGGTGCCCAGCAAGGTCATCATTCTGGGTGGCGGCGTAATTGGCGTTGAGTTTGCGAGCGTGTGGCGCTCGTTTGGCGCTGAGGTCACGATCGTTGAGGGCCTGCCGCATCTCGTGCCGAACGAAGAAGAGTCGGTCTCAAAGCAGCTCGAGCGTGCCTTCAAGAAGCGCGGCATCGCGTTCAAGCTGGGCGTGCGTTTCCAGTCGGTCACGCAGGACGCTTCGAGCGTAACGGTGAACCTCGAAGACGGCACCGTGCTTTCGGCTGATTACCTGCTCGTCGCTGTGGGCCGTGGCCCCTCGACGCAGGGCATGGGCTTCGAAGAGGTTGGCGTGTCAATGGATCGCGGCTTCGTGCTCGCCAATGAGCGCCTCGCCACGAACGTGCCCGGCGTCTACGCCGTGGGCGACATTGTTCCCGGCCTGCAGCTGGCACACCGCGGCTACCAGCAGGGCATTTTTGTGGCCGAGGAGATCGCCGGCCTGAACCCCGTAGTGGTTGACGACGTCAACATTCCCAAGGTCACCTACTGCGACCCCGAGATCGCATCGGTCGGCCTTACCGAGGCGAAGGCTAAAGAGAAGTACGGCGCAGACAAGGTCGCGGCCTACGAGTACAACCTCGCGGGCAACGCGAAGAGCTCGATTCTGGGCACCGCGGGCACGGTCAAGGCCGTGCGCGTAATCGACGGCCCCGTCGTCGGTGTGCACATGATCGGTGCGCGCGTCGGCGAGCTCGTTGGTGAAGCACAGCTGATCGTGAACTGGGAGGCATACCCCGAGGACGTAGCCCCCCTGATCCACGGCCACCCCACCCAGAACGAGACCATTGGCGAGGCGATGCTGAAGCTCGCCGGCAAGCCGCTGCACGCGATCTAATTCGCCCAGAATTTTACAAACGAAGGAGAAATTCACGATGAGTGAATCAGTTGTGCTCCCCGCCCTGGGTGAGAGCGTCACTGAGGGTACGGTCACCCGCTGGCTCAAGAACGTCGGCGACACCGTCGAGATCGACGAGCCCTTGCTCGAGGTTTCGACCGACAAGGTCGACACCGAGATCCCGTCGCCCTTTGCGGGCGTGCTCGAGGCGATTCTCGTAGACGAAGATGAAACCGCAGAGGTCGGCGCTGAGCTCGCACGCATTGGCGACGGAAGCGCTGCGGCACCCGCCGCAGCTCCCGCAGCGCCCGTGGAAGCTGCCGCACCTGCAGCCGCACCTGCTGCTGCGCCGGCGGCTCCCGCGGAGCCCGCGGCAGAGCCCGCCGCTCCTGCCGCAGCGCCCGCAGGCGACGGCCAGGACGTAGTACTCCCGTCGCTCGGCGAGAGCATCACAGAGGGTACTGTTACGCGCTGGCTCAAGGAAGTGGGCGACTCGATCGAGGTCGACGAGCCGCTGCTTGAGGTTTCGACAGACAAGGTCGACACCGAGGTACCCTCGCCCGTTGCAGGCATCGTGCAGGCAATCATGGTGCAAGAGGACGACACCGTCGAGGTGGGCGGCGTGCTCGCGCGCATCGGCTCGAGCGCACCCGCAGCATCCGCAGCTCCCGCCGCCGCACCGGCGGCAGCAGCACCGGCTCCCGCGGCTGCTCCTCCGGCAGCACCTGCACCGGCCGCAACTCCCGCTCCCGCCGCGGCGCCTGCCGCAGCAACACCTGCCGCAATACCGGCGCCCGCTGCTGACGCAAGCAACGCCACCTACGTGACGCCGATCGTGCGCAAGCTCGCTAACGAGCGCGGAGTAGATCTCGCATCGCTCACCGGCACCGGCGTCGGCGGCCGTATCCGCAAGGAAGACGTGCTCGCGGCAGCAGCACCCACCGCTCAGGCCGCCCCGGCAGCAGCGGCCCAGGCGAAGGCCGTCGTTGAGGTCTCGCCGCTGCGCGGCACCACGGCCAAGATGAGCCGCCTACGCAAGGTAATCTCGGAGCGCGCCGTACAGTCACTGCAGAGCACCGCTCAGCTCACGACTGTCGTCGAGGTCGATGTCACGCGTATCGCTAAGCTGCGCCAGGCAAAGAAAGACGAGTTCCTCGCCAAGACCGGCTCGAAGCTCTCCTTCCTGCCGTTCTTCGCCCTCGCTGCGGCCGAAGCGCTGCGCACCTACCCGATCATCAACGCGACGGTAGACGGCGACTCGATCGTGTACCCCGACCACGAGAACATCAGCATCGCGGTTGACACCGAGCGTGGCCTACTCACGCCGGTGCTGCGTGATGCGGGCGAGAAGAACCTCGCTCAGATCTCGGGCGACATCGCCGATCTTGCTGCGCGCACGCGCGACAACAAGCTCACTCCCGATGAGCTCGGTGGCGGCACGTTCACCCTCACGAACACCGGATCGCGCGGCGCGCTGTTTGACACGCCCCTCGTGTTCCTGCCCCAGGTCGCCATTCTCGGCACCGGTGCGGTCGTCAAGAAGCCCGTTGTTGTTTCGGGCCCCGACGGCGACAGCATCGCGATCCACTCGACCGTGTACCTCGCGCTCTCCTACGATCACCGCATCGTAGACGGCGCCGACGCAGCACGGTTCCTCTCACAGATGCGTACGCGTCTCGAGGCGGGCGACTTCGAGGGCGACCTCGGCATGTAATCACGCCATAGACAGCACGCGCTGTCGCCGCTTGGGCCGCTACCACTTACGAGGGGTAGCGGCCCAAGCGCTTTCGGGACCACTGTTTCACCGCCCTGAGAGCTCTGAATCGGGCTCTGGCGAGCCCGCTGGTTTTGGCTCTGGCGTGATCCTGCGCCGGATCGCGTATGCGACACACTCCCGCGCGAGCTCCTCACTCCACACAGCTCCCCCGTCTTGTAACGCTTCGATCGCTTCGTCAATGGCCTCCATCAGGAGCGCAGCAACGCCCACGGTGTCCCACAGCTGCAGCGTGATCCGGATCGAACGGCGCGGCACCCCGAGCGCGCGGCACCCGGTGTCGTGTCCAAGCGACCTGTGCCTGGCCTGTGTCAGCCCCGGTTCGGCGCACGCTCCGCTTGCGCGGTACGAGATTGCGGTGGCGCAGAATCGTTCGAGACGCTCGGCAAGTGCCGCCCCCGCGCCAGGGGTCTCGGGCGGTGGCGACCAGCTACTTCTGCGTAAGCGTACTTGGAACATGTTCCCACTCTTGTCGGGTGCGCGTGGCGCTGCAAGAGGTACCCGGTGAATGTGGATAACTTGCCGATCCGGAGCGAAAACTGGGCGCTGTGAGCGAACAGCGGCCCGCTGGGTGCTCCGTGTACACCCGGGCCCGCAAGAGAGGATATTCTAGAGGGTATGGCAGAAAAGAAGGCGAAGCGTACCGGTCGCATCAAGCAGATGATCGAGATCTACCGGACCACAAAGGTTCACGATCGAAACCTGCCGCTGGCGCTGCTCGCGTGCTTCCTTGGCCCTGTTGCGGTGGCCGTGTTGCTCGCCCTGCTGCTCCCCGGTGGCAGCTGGTTCAGCTGGGTGCTGTGGCCGCTCACGGGCGTGCTCGTGGGCATTTTGCTCGTGATGATCGTGCTGGGCCGCCGCGCAGAGAAGGTCGCCTACAACCAGATCGAAGGGCGCCCTGGCGCTGTCGGAGCGGTTGTGCAGAGCTCGCTGCGCCGTTCGTGGCGCGGTTTAGAGGTGCCCGTGGCAATCAACCGTAACCAAGACGCTGTCTACCGCGTCATTGGCCGCGGCGGCGTCGTGCTGATCTCAGAGGGATCGCGTCAGCGCACCCAGCGCATGGCGGCCGACGAAGAACGCAAGGTGAAGCGGGCCCTGCAGGGCGTCACCGTCGTGCATCTCTACGTGGGCCCCGATGGTGACGGTGTGCCGCTCGCCAAGCTCTCGAAGAGCCTCATGAAGCTCAAGCCCGCGCTCAACCGCAACGAGATCGCGGCGGTCTACAACCGCCTCTCGTCACTGCAGGCGACCCCCGTCGGCATTCCCAAGGGGATGGATCCGAACAAGATCCGTTCCCAGCGCCCGCGCTAAGCGGGACTTAATCCATGGCACAGAAGAAGCGCAGCGACGCCCACTGGGCGAACGCGGGTAAGCCGCAGCCGCAGAAGTTTGGTGACCTCGAGCCGAGTGAATGGCCGGGTGAACGCCTGGGCCTCCCCGAATCGGGCGAGCGCTCGGTCGCACGACTGGGCCGTCGCGTCGTGGCAATCATCATCGACTGGGCCATCGCGGCGGTGCCCGTATATCTTTTCTTGGGCGGTTACTATGCCCAGTGGTGGTGGCAGCCGCTCATCTTTGCAGTGATGCAGATCGTGCTCATTCCCACGATCGGTGGCTCGATTGGCCACCGCATCATGGGCCTGCGAGTACTTCCGATCGCCGGCGGATGGATTGGCCCATGGCGGCCCGTCGTGCGCACCGTGTTGCTGTGCCTCGCGATTCCTGTACTCGTGTGGGACTCTGATCAGCGAGGCTTTCACGACAAGATCGCTGGCACAATTTTGCTTCGTTCGACCGCCCGCCCCTCAGCGAACGCAGGCGACCGAAACTAGCGCAACACTTTTGCCCCGTCCGGCGCAGGTTACCCAACCTGCGCCGGACTCTTTTGTAACACTCATGAAACATGCCACTCACGGCCACGAAACGCGGTTCGCGTAAGGTGGTAGGCAGCGAGCGATTCCGTTCGATGCACCAGCTACGAGGAGCAGCATGTTCAAGAGTGCCCAGGAAGTCATTGACTTCATCAAGGAAACGGACGTCAAGTTCGTCGACATTCGTTTCACCGACCTGCCGGGTGTGCAGCACCACTTCAACATCCCCGCCTCGGCCGCAGACCACGATTTCTTTGAAATCGGCCAGATGTTCGACGGCTCATCGATCGCAGGGTTCTCGGGTCTGGCAGACTCCGACATGCAGCTGATCCCCGACCCCACGACGATGTACATCGATCAGTTCCGTGCCGAGCGCACCCTCATCGTCGTATGCGATATTTTCAACCCTCGCACGGGCGAGATCTACTCGAAGGACCCCCGTCAGGTCGCGAAAAAGGCCGAGCAATTCCTGGCATCGACCGGCATCGCAGACACCGCTTTCTTTGCACCCGAGGCCGAGTTCTACATTCTCGACTCCGTGCGTTACGAAACGACCCCCCGCCGCACCTTCTACGAGATCGACTCAGAAGAGGCGCACTGGAACTCGGGCCGCAAGATGGAGGGTGGCAACCCCGGTTACACGACCCGCGAAAAGGGCGGCTACTTTCCCGTCTCCCCCACCGATAAGCAGGCTGACCTGCGTGACGATATCTCGCTGCGCCTCATCGAAGCTGGCCTGCACCTCGAGCGTGCACACCACGAGGTGGGCGCCCCCGGCCAGGCTGAGATTAACTACCGCTTCGACACCATGGTGTGCGCGGCCGACGACGTGCTCAAGTTCAAGTACATCGTGAAGAACACGGCCGACCTGTGGGGCAAGACTGCCACCTTTATGCCCAAGCCCGTCTTCGGTGACAACGGCTCGGGCATGCACACTCACATGTCGCTGTGGCAAGACGGCGAGCCGCTGTTCTATGACGAGAACGGCTACGCCGGTCTCTCGGATCTCGCACGCTGGTACATCGGCGGCATTCTGCACCACGCCCCCGCGCTGCTCGCGTTCACGAACCCCACGATCAACAGCTACCGTCGCCTCGTGAAGGGCTACGAAGCTCCGATCAACCTGGCATACTCAGCGGGCAACCGCTCGGCTGCTGTGCGCATTCCGCTCACCGGATCGAACCCGAAGGCGAAGCGCATTGAGTTCCGCGCGCCCGACGCATCGAGCAACCCGTACCTGGCGTTCGCGGCTCAGCTTATGGCGGGCCTCGACGGAATTCGCAATCGCATTGAGCCGATGGATCCCATCGACAAGGATCTCTACGAGCTGCCCCCCGAGGAAGCCAAGAACATTCCGCAGGTGCCGGCATCGCTCGAAGAGGCCCTGCGCGCACTTGAGGCCGACCACCAGTTCTTGCTCGAGGGCGACGTGTTCACCGAAGAACTGATCGAGACATGGGTCACGCTCAAGCGTGAAACCGAGATCATGCCGATGGCGCTGCGCCCGCACCCCTACGAGTTTGAAATGTACTACGGCATCTAACAGCCGCTAGTCTCTCGGCCCGATCACCCGCTGCGCGGGGTCGCCTTGTTCACACCAAGGTCGACCCAGCGCAGCGGGTTTTTGCATTTGTGGGGTCACAGCGGCAAAGACATCGACTCGTCCACAGGCACCTGATTTCACGATTTTTCATGACCTATCCACATTCGTAGTTTTACCGCCCCGAGAAGAGCGGGGGCCGCTCATGCTTGAGGGGAATCGCGCGTACGCAGCAGTTTTTGGCGTGCAGCGTGCGGCAAACACTCAATGAGGAGGAACCGTGAGACTGAAAGTTTGCGCGCTTACCGCACTGGTAACCGCGGTGTGCATGAGTGGCGTTCCAGCTGGCGCCATGGCGTTCGCGCCGCCCCCGCTGGTCGCTGCAGATGCAGGTGCGTCATCTGATGCCGAAGAGGAACTGGCGCAAGATGACTCCGAGCTTCAAACGCCAGACTCGGGTACCGATCCCAGCACAGGATCCGGCGGCGAAGAACATGCGAACCCGACCGATGAAGGGACACGCGAGGAGTCCATGAAACTAGTCGACGAAGCGGCAAGCACCTCGAAAGCTGACGGTGAAAACGATGCCGACGAAGACGAAGATACTGACGCCGCTCGAGACGTATTTTCCCCAGGCGGGATCATCGGGTATGGTCTGGTAAATTCAGGCACCCCTAAGACGGATTACTCTGGTTCAAGTATCGCCGGGACAGCGCTGCAGACGGGCACCTGGGCGGCCTATGTGGCGGCAGGTGACAACCTGGTGGTGGATCTGGTCACGCCCGACGATGGCTATCAGGCTCCGGGCGTGAGCGCGGCCAACGGAGGGCCACAGATCAAAGGCTTCGATCTGACACCCTTAAAAGTTGAGATCGTTCGACCAGACGGGACGACGGCGCACACCGCTACCGCCGTGAAAGAGGCGGGCAAGCAGTTGGGCCAAACGTTTACGGGCATCGACGCTGCGCACGCAGGTGTCTGGAAGATCCGAATAATTGGCGGAACCTCGAGCGATAACCGCGAACACGCTGAGCTGGACCCACGCTTGAAGTGGAACATCTACGTGCCCGGTAAGGCGGGGAGTGTGTGGACCTCGCAATTGAATATTGGTCAGAACTGGAAGAACACAGAGGGCCCGGGGGCCACTCCCATCGATGTCTGGGCGATCAATCAAGGCGGCAAGCAGTACAAGGTGTCTGCCCCGCATTACAACGGCATTCACTCGACATTTGTCATGAACAACCTCGGCGTGGTGCACAGCGACAAGGCCGACGACGGTCTGTGCGTGCGCGCCCCCTTGTCTGTGGCGATGCGTAACTCCCCCGAAACGATGCTCAACGGCAAGCAGGGCACGGCTTATCGCGGGCCGGCGAGCACCGGCGTCGGCGAGAACCAGTGCCCCAATCTGCGTCCGTTCAAAATGTTTACCAAACCGCCGCACCCGTCACTACCTGCCGACGCTGCGGGCTACGGTTGGGTGAAGCCCGCCTATGTGGCCCCGAGCTTTTCAAACATGAGCCTGAATCGCAGTACTGGCGTGCTCACCGGCACCATCACGGGACAAGATATGGACCTGGTGGTGAAGATCGGGGCGAAGGGCAGTCAAGCCGATGGGTACGATGGCACGGCCGTCACCACGCGCGTGACGGTCACACCTGGCACCAACAAACAGGTGCTGCAGTGGGACCGCAAGGATTCGACCGGTGCCGTCGTACCGTTCTCGAAAGACCTCAAGGTCACGGTGACCGGTGACGGGGCGAGCTACATTCATTTCACTCGAGCCGACGCTGAACACTCCAATGGCGGCGTGATCATCACAGACCTGCAAACCAATCAGGTCACACCCGTGAGCTGGGATGACAGCCAGCTCTCACAGATCGCTGGCCGTCAATCGGTCGGTTTCACCAAGACGGTCACGGCGGGCAACGGCACGGACCACAAGTGGGATGGCACCGGTGTCGCCAACAAGAACGACAACACGGGCAGTTGGGGCAACTCCCGCGTCATCAATGACTGGGCGAGCGAGACGTTCGCTACCACCCTCGAACTGTCGCCAGATGACATCATCGGGCCACGGCTACACGTCGACAAGACCCAAGTGGGTGAGCCTGATTACTCGTCAGATCGCAGCTCCGCCGATGTGAGGTGGCGCGTAGAGGTGCACAACTCGGGGGCGGCGGAGGCGCTCAACACCGTCATGAAAGACCTATACCCGGCAGGCGCCATCGAGCACACGACAATCGAACCGCCAACGCAGGGTGGCTTTGACGCGGGCAGTGGCGTGTGGGACATCGGAACCCTTGCCCCCGGGGCGACGGTAAGCCTCACGTTTAGCGCGGTGGTGCCAGCAGGCACGACACCGGAGGGGGTGACACACACCAACCGGGCCATCGTGAGCGCCACCGATCTGCCGCGCTCAGAGACGGGTGACTGCCAAGTGAATCAGAGTCTTGATACCGACACAGATCAGTGTGACGAGGTGCAGACGGAGATCGAGGGCGCGATACCCGCTCTGAAGATCGACAAGGAGCAGCTGGGCGAACCGGTCTACGCAGCGGACCGCAAGACCGCCAGGGTGACGTGGAAGGTGACGGTGCTCAGCGCAGGCGAAGCCCCCGCGCAGCAGGTCGAAGTGAAGGATGTGTACCCGACGGGCAGCGCCTCACCGCAACAGCTCGAATCCCCTTCGCACGGCACGTTCGACGCCGAGGCCGGTACATGGGAGATAGGCACGCTAAACAGCGGTGACATCGCTACCCTCACCCTGAGCGCGGTGATTCCCACGGCCGGCGCCTTCGAAACAGCCACACACATAAACCGCGCGATCGTCACGGCAACGGGCTTGCCACGCCCCGAGACCGGCGACTGCCAAGTCAATGCGGGCATCGAGGCAGACACGGATCAGTGCGACGAGGTCGAAACGAAGCTCGACGGCCCGAAGCCTGGCTGGAGCATGGCGAAAGACTCCGACCCAAAGTCGGGGGCGGAGGTGGCGGCAGGAAACCCCATCACGTACACGCTGACAGTGCGTAACACCGGCAACGTGCCGCTCACGGGCATTTCGTTGGTTGACACACTGGCGAAGGTCACACCGTATGCGCAGCTCGACGGCATTCCCCAAGAAAGAGTCTCGGGCGCACAATCGGTTGCCCGACCGAACGCAATCTCAGGCGATAAACTCGCGTGGACTGCACCGACGCTCCCAGCGGGCGCAGAGGCGACGCTCACGTACACCTACAGGCTGAACCAAGACGCCTGGGGAATCACGGTCGATAACGCCGTGTTCGGTACGGTGACGTACGGCGACACACCGCTTCTGCCCGACTCGTGCGGTGAGAGCGCAGAGAAGCCCTGCGCGACGGGCCACTCGACCCCGGCTCCACCGAGGAATGACCCACCGCGAAACGACCCGCCACGGAATGACCTGCCGGTGACAGGCGGCCCCCAGGCGGCCGCGGTGATACTCGGGGGCGGAGGAATGCTGCTCATCGCCGCAGGGATCGGGTTCATCGTCCTTCGTCGCCGTCAGCATTAGCGCCGTCGGCGCGATCATGCCCAAGCCTCAGAAAACGGCCTGCGCCCCATCTGAAACCAGATGGGGCGCAGGCCGTTTCGTTTCTCGGGCGCAACAGCTTCGTTGCGCGGTAGGTGATTGGTCAGGATTCTAGTTCATCTTCGAACTCAGCCCCGTCTTCAGCGAGCAGGGCTTCGAGGAAGCTTTGCAGGTACTTCATAACGATAAGGTTACGCTTGCGTAACGAATATCTCCAGTGTTGTTACCAAACTCGCCGTAACATTCTGTTGAACAACGGGTAAACCGATGCATGTGTCACTAACGGGGCAAAAAACGCTCGTCATCGTCATACCCAAAGAACACGCGCTCCGTCACGTTGCGTGCACGTCGCGACACCGCATACCAGCGTTCTTCAAGCTCTGTGGTGCGCCCAGACTCCCACCCCAGCACCCCCTGACTCGTGCCACTTTTTCAAGTTCCCGTGTTTTCTGACACGGAATCGTTGATTTGATGCGGTTTTCTAGAACGGTCGACCGCACTAATACAGGGCAGTCGTAGACTCGCGGCATGGGGTTACGGGTACGAACGGTGAAAACCGTTTCCGGTGCGACCGCGGTACAGGTCGTCGAGTACCGAGACGGCAAACGTCGCATCACCGAGCACGTCGGCTCCGCCCACACCCCCGCCCAGCTCGCTGTGCTGCATGCCCGCGCCGCCGAAATCGTTGCGGGCGAGCAGCAAGCATTCGATCTCGCTTCTCTCGATCCAGCCCGCCCCACGGCCCCCGCAGTGGTGGCCGCCTCGCGAGCATGGGCCCTGTGGGAAGTACTCGAACAAGCCTGGTACGAGATCGGGTTCGGCGAGATCACGAATGATGCGTTCCGTCAACTGGTGCTGGGCCGCGTCATCGAGCCAGTATCAAAAGTCGACACGATCCGTGTGCTTACCGAGTTGGGGTTAGAAGCACCCTCGCTGCGCACTATTTGGCGTGTGTTGGCGCGCTGCGTAGAACAGGACTGGCGTGATACCGTCCAGAAAGCGGCGTACACCTTCAGGCAACAAAATGGGGGCATCGGGCTCATCCTCTACGACGTGACGACCTTATATTTCGAGGCTGAGCACGAAGACGAACTCCGGAAGGTGGGGTATTCAAAAGAGCGACGCGTAGACCCGCAAGTCGTGATCGGCCTCCTCGTCGATAGCGAAGGATTCCCGCTCGAGATCCACTGCTTCGAGGGCTCTAAACCTGAAACCTACACGCTCATTCCCGTGCTCGAATCGTTCAAGAAGCGCCACCAGGTCACTGACATGATCGTGGCTGCCGACGCGGGCATGCTCTCGGACCAAAACCTCACCGCGTTAGAAGACGCTGGTTTTGGGTTCATCGTGGGATCCAGGACCGCGAAAGCCCCCAAAGATCTGGCTGGGCATTTTCAGACGAACGGGGCAGTGTTTGAACCCGGTGAAATTATCGAAACGACGACGGTGATGGGGCGAGGGAACACGCATCGCAGGCGGGTCGTGTACCAGTTCTCGAAGAAGCGGTGGGCGAGGGATAACAAGACCCTGGATTTACAGCGTGAACGGGCCCAAAAGATTGTTGAGGGGACCAGTACACCCAAGAAAGCAAGGTTTGTGAAGCAAACCGGTCAGGGCGAGACACGGCTTGATGATGCCGGCGTTGCGAAAGCGCGAGAGCTGGCAGGGTTGAAGGGGTACGTCACGAATCTTTCTGTTGACGTGCTGGATGGGGCAGGTGTGATCGCGGCGTATCACGACCTGTACCAGGTGGAGAGGTCGTTTCGGATGTCGAAGACTGATCTGCGGGCAAGGCCGATGTTTCACCACACTCGGGACTCGATCGAGGCGCATTTAACGATTGTGTTTTGTGCGCTTGCGGTGGCTCGTCATTTGCAGGAGCGGGTGGGGTTGAGCGTGCGTCGGATTGTGACGGCGTTACGGCCGTTGCGGGATGTCACAGTCATGGTGGGTGGCCAGGAGATCGTGGCGGTGACTCCCGCAGTTGGGGACGCGGAAATCGTGCTTGAGAAGATGGCGACGAAACCGCACTAAAGTGGCACGAGTCAGGTCATAACGATAAGGTTACGCTTGCGTAACGAATATCTCCAGTGTTGTTACCAAACTCGCCGTAACATTCTGTTGAACAACGGGTAAACCGATGCATGTGTCACTAACGGGGCAAAAAACGCTCGTCATCGTCATACCCAAAGAACACGCGCTCCGTCACGTTGCGTGCACGTCGCGACACCGCATACCAGCGTTCTTCAAGCTCTGTGGTGCGCCCAGACTCCCACCCCAGCACCCCCGCAATCCCGGCAAGGTCGCTCCAGTCCGTGGGCAAGAAGTCCCCGCCGCGTCCGTTCCACAGTTTGAACGCAGAGCGCACCGAACTCGCAAACTCCCACGACTCCTCGAGCTGTTCGGCGTCGGCCGCAGCGACAAGGCCGCTCTCGACGGCCGCCGAGAGCGCGGCCAGCGTTGACACGGTGCGCAACTGCACATAACGATCACCGTGCTCGAGCTGTAAGAGCTGTACCAGCCACTCGACGTCAGAGACTCCCCCTGGCCCGAGCTTCAGCTGCCTACGCGGATCCTGCCCGCGCGGCAGGCGTTCTGCCTCAACGCGCGCCTTGATGCGCCGCACCTCGCGCACCCGATCCTCAGGAAACGCGGGCGGATACCGGATCACATCAGCGAGAGCGACAAACGCTTCACCGAGGGACACGTCGCCGGCAACGGGGCGCGCACGCAGCAGAGCCTGCGCCTCCCACGTCACCGACCAGCGTTCGTAGTACGAACGGTAGGCCTCGAGGCTGCGGGCGAGCGGACCATTTTTCCCCTCGGGGCGCAGATCAAAATCGAGGTCGACGGGAAACCGCGGGTCTGACACGAGCTTGCGCAGCTGCCCCACCAAACCTGTGGCGTGCCGTAACGCGGTGTCACCCGCAGCACTGGGGTCTGCGCGAAACACCGCCACCAGATCGATGTCTGAGGCGAACCCCATTTCCCCGCCACCAAATCGTCCCATGCCTATCAGCGTCAGTGCGAAACCAGAAGGTGCTTGGTCCGCTCCTTCTTGCAGCACTGCGGCCAGCAGCGCATCAAGCAGCGCAGTGTGAGCCGAGTCGAGTCCGCGCGACACACTCGCGTCGTCAAGCACACCGGTGAGCCTACCGAGCGCGAGGCGCAACACCTCGCGTCGGTGAACAGCCCGCAGCGCGACCGCCGCCTCTGCGGCCGTCGCGCGTCGAGACGCGAGTGAGCGCATCTCGTCGGTCAGAACGCCGAGGGTGCGCGGCTGCAACAGCTCATCGCGCTCCAACCATGCCACGGCGTCGGGCATCGACTCCAGCAGCCCGCCCGCGAATTTTGAGCACGACAGCACCCGCATGAGCCGCTCGGCGGCCTCTGTGCCGTCGCGCAACAGTCGCAGGTACCACGGGCTCTCAACGTTCGCCTCGCTCAAGCGCCGAAACGCGAGCAGCCCATAGTCTGGGTCGGTACCGTCAGACAGCCAATTGAGTAGCACCGGCATGAGGTTACGCCTGATCCGGGCCCTGCGCGTCGTGCCGCGAGTGAGCGCCGCGAGATGCCGCATCGCGCCCGCAGGGTCACGAAACCCGATGCTGGCGAGCCTCGCGAGCGCAGCATCGCCGCTCAGCACGAGCTCCTCATCAGGAAGGGCCGCAACCGCACTCAGCAGCGGGGCATAAAAGATCTTGAGGTGCAGTTTACGCACCTCAAGCTTGGTGCGCTCCCAGAGCGCACGCAGGTCGCCCCCGGTCGTCGCGAAGCCCGAGGCGCGCGCCAGCACGCGCAGCTCATCGTCCCCGGTGGGCATGATCGCGGTGCGCCGCAGTCCGTGCAACTGCAGCCGATGCTCCAGCACCCGCAGCGTACGGTAATCGTGCGCAAGCGCCTCGCCGTCGGCCCGCGCGATGTAGCCGCCCGACACGAGCGCCCGCAGCGCATCGAGCGTGCCCGACACGTGCAATCGCTCGTCGTACTGTCCGTGTACGAGCTGCAGCAGCTGCGCGCTGAACTCAATATCGCGCAGGCCCCCTGGCCCGAGCTTTAGCTGCACCTCAAGCTCATCATCATCGATGTGCTCGGTCACACGCTGCCGCATGCGCTGCACCGAACCGACAAAATCGGGGCGCGACGCCGACGACCACACGAGCGACCGCGTGCTCGCCACGAAGTCCTCCGCGAGCGCGACATCGCCCGCGAGCGGCCGCGCCTTGAGCAGCGCCTGAAACTCCCACGCCTTCGCCCAGCGGTCATAGTATGCCCGCATCGACCCCGGCGTGCGCACGAGCGGCCCCTGTCGCCCCTCGGGCCGCAGATTCGCATCCAGTTGCCACAGCGGCGGCTCAAACGCAGGGTCATGAATGCCCCGCATCGTCTCGCTCGCGAGTCTTGTTCCGATCCGGATCAGCGCGTCGCCGTCCACAACATCGTCGTCGGCGGTATCGACCACAAAAATCACATCAACGTCTGAGACAACGTTCAGTTCACGCGCCCCGCACTTACCCATCGCGACGACGCCGAGGCGCACCGCGTCGAGTCGCGCGGCGGGTACCGGCGGACCAGACTCCCCCGTCGCCAGCGTTGCACGCGCCACCGCCAGCGAGGCCTCAATCGCCGCCCCCGCAAGGCCAGACAGACTACGCGCAACCTCCTCAAACACCTCGGCCGCGCGCCCCTGACGGCTGGCCGCCAAGTCAAACAGAGTGAGTTCGGCCAGCAGCTCGCGGTACCGGGTGCGCAGAGACACCCAGCCCAGCTCGCCCGACGGTGACGCCGCGGCCAGCAACTCTGCGCGCGCCTCGGCCTCTTGGACGACGCGACCGCCGCCCCGCAAGATAGCTTCAAGCTTCGCGGGATGTCGGCCAAAGAAGTCACCGAGCGCGGGGGACGCGCCCACGAGCAGGCACAGCCTGCCAAGGGTCTCCGGATCGAGCGCGCGAGCGCGATCCGGATGCTGCTCGGCCAGCCTGCGCACCGGGCCTAAAGCCGCGTCGGGATCAGCCGCGCCCGCGAACGCCGCGAGCACAGCAGCAACCGGTAGCTCCACGTGCTCAGCCAACTCAGTCAGCTCGTCACGCGCCACGCCCAGTTCTTGAAACCCGGCGCGCGCAACATCGGTGAGACGCAGCACTGCCTGCGTGTCGACCACTCGCTACACCGTGTCGAGCATCGAGGCGAGCTCGTAAGGCGTCACCTGACTGTGATACTCGGCCACCTCGCGGCGCTTGTCGCGAATAAAGTAGGCAAAGACCTGCTCCCCGAGCGTCTCGGCCACGAGCTCAGAGCGTTCCATCACAGCCAGCGCGTGGTCGAGGCTCACGGGGAGCGCGTCAAAGCCCATGGCGCGGCGCTCGCCGTCGCTGAGCGCCCAGACGTTGTTTTCTGCTTCGGGCGGCAACTCGTATTCTTCTTCGATGCCTTTGAGTCCGGCGGCCAGCAGCACTGAGAAGCCCAGGTAGGGGTTTACGGCCGTATCGATGCCCCGGTACTCGACGCGTGCCGCGCCACCCTTGCCGGGTTTGTACATGGGTACCCGCACGAGTGCAGAGCGATTGTTGTGGCCCCAGCTCACAAATGAGGGAGCCTCATCGCCGCCCCACAGTCGCTTGTACGAGTTGATGTATTGGTTTGTGACGGCCGTGATCTCGGGCGCGTGGCGCAGCAGGCCGGCGACGAAACGACGGCCCGTCTGCGACAGTTGGTACTTTGCGCCGGGGTCATAGAAAGCGTTTGTGTCACCCTCAAAGAGAGACAGGTGCGTGTGCATCCCTGATCCCGGGTGGCCCGCGAGCGGCTTGGGCATAAATGTTGCGTGCACGCCCTGCGAGATCGCGACCTCTTTCACCACGGTGCGAAAGGTCATGATGTTATCGGCGGTCGTGAGTGCATCGGCGTAGCGCAGGTCGATCTCGTTTTGACCCGGGCCTGCCTCGTGGTGGCTGAACTCGACCGAGATGCCCAGGTCTTCAAGCATCTCGACGCTTTCACGCCTAAAGTCGTGAGCGGTGCCACCGGGCACATTGTCGAAATAGCCGGCGCGGTCGACGGGCACCGGCCCACCGGGGCCGAACTCTTTCGACTTCAGCAGATAGAACTCAATCTCGGGGTGCGTGTAGCACGTAAACCCGCGGTCGGCCGCCTGCTCGAGGGTGCGCTTGAGCACGTTACGAGGATCGGCCACGGCCGGCTCGCCATTGGGGGTGCGAATTTCGCAGAACATACGCGCGGTAGGGGCCTGCTGGCTGCGCCACGGAAGCAGCTGGAACGTGGCGGGATCGGGAATCGCGAGCAGGTCTGACTCGTACGCGCGAGTGAGGCCTTCGATCGCTGAACCGTCGAATCCGATGCCCTCGTTGAACGCGCCCTCAACCTCGGCGGGGGCAAGCGCCACCGATTTAAGGGTGCCCGAGACGTCGGTAAACCAGAGGCGTACAAACTTTACGCCACGCTCTTCAATCGTGCGGAGAACAAAATCTCGCTGCTTACTCACGCCCACTCCGTCCTGTGCTGAGGTATTTGTGCTGGTGCTTGATTCGTGAGGCATCGTTGCGTCTCACTGGCACACGATACCGCGCGCCCGTGTCGAGCGTGTTACAGCCCAAACGCGGGCGCGCGGGTGGTGCTGCGAGGCGCCGAGGTTAGGACTCGTCGTTGTCCTCTTCGTTCCACAGGCGGGCCTTCTCGTTCACGATAGCCTGCGCGCGCTCTGCCTCTTGGTGGGTCTTGAACGGGCCGATGCGATCCACGCCGGGCGATTGCGGCCCGCGCTCGACCAACTTCGTGAGCGTGTTGAACCAGTACGTCTCTTCGGGGTCATCGATACCCCAGTCTTGACTGCTCATTTCTTTCGCCTCCTTCAGCGCGACTAGTGCGCACTCCTAGGATAGAGCTATGCCCTTCGATACACACGGACATTTGATCCCCGGTTCTCTTCCCCCCGTTCGCACGGTGCCGAGCGACATTGAGCGCCCACCATATGTTGGGCTGAAGACTCCGCCACCGTACGAGGGCGATAACACGTACACAGAAGAGGAGATCGATCGAATCCGTATCGCGGGCGGCATCGCCTCGCGGGCACTCGACGCCGTCGCAGAAGCGGTACGGCCCGGCGTCACCACAGCTGAACTCGATCGCATCGCCCACGACTATGTGATTTCACAGGGCGCCTACCCTTCGACGCTCGGCTATCGCGGCTATCGCGCGTCATCGTGCACGTCAGTGAACGAGGTCATTTGTCACGGCGTGCCCGACGATACGGTGCTGCGCGAGGGCGACATCGTGAACGTTGATGTGACGGCGTATCGTGACGGGATGCACGGCGACCTCAACCGCACCTTTCGGGTCGGGCAGGTGCCTGACGAAGTGGATCTGTTGATCGAGCGCACACACGAGGCCATGATGCGCGGCATCAAAGCAGCGAAACCGGGGCGCGCGGTAAACGTGATTGGGCGCGTCATTGAAACCTATGCAAAACGGTTTGGTTACGGCGTGGTGCGCGATTTCACCGGTCATGGCGTTGGCTCGTCGTTTCACTCTGGTCTCATCATTCCCCACTACGACTCGGCCCCCGCCTACGGTGACATCATCAAGCCGGGCATGGTGTTTACCGTCGAGCCCATGCTCACCCTCGGCACCCACGAGTGGCGGCAGTGGGATGACGAGTGGACCATCACCACCCGAGACAAGAGCATCACCGCCCAGTTTGAGCACACGATCGTGGTGCGAGAGAACGGCTTTGAGCTCCTCACGCTGTCGTAACGAGAGTCGCTGAGCGGACGCCTCAGACGGCGCCTCAGACGGGCGTTACGCACCCCCGTGCACTTTCTGCGCCAGAGGCGCATACTGGAAGTACGAGGAAATGAGGTGTGTGATGCAACCGCCAGACGTAATGTTTCTAGAAGTGATGCTTGTCGCTGTCGCGATGATCATCTTTGGGGCCGCTCTCACGGAGGTGAGTTTTCTACTGTGGGCCGGTATCGTGCTCACGGTGGGCATTGGTACCTGGTGGGCGGTGAGTAAGACGCGCCGCCACGGCAGCCACTACTAAAGTGGCTGCCCCACCGGGCACCTACTCCGGGCATCTACTCCGGGCGCAGGCTCGTCGCTGATCCCGTGCTGGTACCGTCGCCACAGCTCCATGTGCCGCTGCAATTTAGCCCCTGATACTCAAACGTGCCCTCGACTTGGCAGCCGTCGTCGCTAAGTATTGCCCGCAGGCGGTATTGCGCACCGTGCGGCTCAACAATATCGCCGAGCCACACTCCCGAGGCTTTCTCGCCAGTAAGCAGCACGTCACGCTTGGCTGAACCGTCCTTGCACAGCGCGGGCCCAGCGGTCTCGGCAGGTGCGGGTGCGGGTTCCGCGGGGCGCGGGTCTTGCGGCGGCGAAGGGGCGGGCGCTTGAGACGAGCTGCCGCCGCCACTGTTTGAGACGAGTAACGAAAGGTCGAATGCGCCGCAGCCAGTCAGGCTTGTGGCCAAGGCAGCGGCGCCGAGCACGGCTACGAGCGTGCGGGGGCCCTGAAATGCGAGTGTCACGATAGATTCGCCCCCTGCTGACAGTGAAATCAAAGTATTCTGACTGGAAGCATATACTCAAAGAGCAGCCCACGTGATGCTCAAGAAGCGGCAGAACAGGGGCGTTGCGGTGCACTGGCTACTCGTTGAACTGCTCGATCCAAGCATCCAGCCGCGCCTGGACGTCCACGCCGCCGTGTAGTTCGGCAACCGCGTGCTCGCGGACGAGCCCATCCAGCGATCGCGAATGATACATGGAGGAAAGAAAGCAGAATCCTTCCTCAGAAACAGCCTCCGTTTCAGGATGCTCACGCGCGATCTTCTTTATGGCTTGGGCCACTTCCAGCGGGTCGGACGACAGCATTAGTAATGCGATGTCTCTTGAATCTTTAGGCCTCAGCCTGTGCGGATTGGCGTCCAAAGCTTCAAATCTGTCGCGCACCTTGTGAGCCTTGGCCACGAGAAGAGCGCCGGCGCCGGCAACCCTCACCTTGACTGACAGCGGGGCCTTATCATCCGGAAGCGTCTCGATAGTTGCCCACTCATGGTCAAATAGAGCGAGCTCAAGGCCGGACGCGCGCGTCATTGTGCCCTTTTGCCCCGGCACTCGCGCTGCGCGCCGGCCTGCACCTGCATACATTTCAGGAACTATGAGATCGATCGTGGTTCGTTGCCGTTGAGGGACATCGCCGTCTCCCGCATACCCATAGATGCCTGGCCTATCCGGGCTGGTCAGCTCGAGCCCGGCGGACCCCATGACCTCGAGAATGTTTGGAGTTTGAGCAACCAGGGAGGGATTCATCACGGCATCAGCGTCGGCCGTTGAATCAGGAACGTAGCCGAGCCTTGAGGCGTGGTGCATCACTGCATGGGCCCCGACGACCGTCAGGGCACCCTCGAACGGCCTGAGAAGCTCAACAACTTCGACAAGCAGTCGCCGAGATCGGACAGTAGGCTCTGGAGCCCTCGTCGCGAGGTTTGATCCCAGCGCCTCAGTGCGCTTGAACTTAGCGAACTGACCGCCATTTCCAGGAATCCGCAGGTCGTTGTTTTGTGGCGTCGGCGTCATGCTACCAACTCCCGACTCATCTCGAGCAGGTCGAGCGCAACGTCTGACTGTCGACCCGGGCTTGCAATGGCATCCATGAGCGCCCAGGCGGGCGGCATGAGAGGGTCGGGGCCCCTCCGATCTATCAGGGCTTCCTTGCGCTCGTCGAGCGGGAGGATATATGATCCTCGATGCCCAAATGCGGGCTCCCCCCAAGGTAACGCAACATTGGCGTTGATGTAGAAGATCGGCTCGAACGAGGTTTCATTCGAGCAGGCTTCAAGCCCAGACACCGCATACGGCTTCTCCGTCCGCTGAAGGTGCATGAGAACATCCCTCAGGTCTGCGGCCACGTACCGAACCCCGGGTCGGTCCCGAATTGGAGCAGCCTGCGCGGCGATCCGTAATCTCTCGCTGGCGTCTTTTTCAGAGATCAGGCCCGAGGAGTATTCATCCATGAAGCGGATTAACTGGTCATCTGTAACCTGAGGGCGGAGATGATCAGACGCTTCGAAACCGATCGAGTTTAATAGCGTACGCATCATCTCGAACGATGGGTTAAGCTTCCCTGACTCAAGCCGAGAGATCGAAGACTTGCTTACCCCCGAGAGCGTTGCAAGCTCGGCAGGTGTAAGTCCCCGCCGAAGGCGAGCACGACGGGTCAGTTCAGAGAGCTGAATGGCCATAAACAAAAACTACCCCCAAAGTTGCTAATATGCAACCAGTATGGAGCAGCGGCGCATACCTAGCCGCAAAGACGCCGACAAGAAAACCCCCGCTCTGCCGCGTAATCATGCGGCAGAACGGGGGTAAGCGGAATGGGCCAGATCATACGCCGGGTTCTGTTCCTCGAAGCGAACTTCGAGGCGACGGTCATCTCTCTCGGCTTGCCGTTACCGACACGCTCTAGCGGCCTACCCGAGAGCTCGGCGGGGCGCGTCATCACTCTCTGTCTGGCCTTGCTCCGAACGAGGTTTACCTGGCCGCCCGTGTTACCACGAACGCCGGTGGTCTCTTACACCACCCTTTCAGCCTTACCAACCGCGGCAAGCCGCGGCAGGCGGTCTACTCTCTGTTGCACTTTCTCGCGGGTTACCCCGGGTGGGTGTTACCCACCGTTCTCCCCTGCGGAGCCCGGACGTTCCTCGGCGCGAACACTTGCGTGCCGCGACGCGGCCGTCTCACCGACCCATTCCAAGCATCAACTATACCCGCCTCAAGCTAAGCGGGCGCACGCGCGCGTTACTGGGCGGGGTCTGCCTCTGCGGTTACGCGCACGAGAATCGCGCCGGTGCCCGGGCAGAAAGTGACCTCGTCGGGCGCCGCTTCAAGAATGCCCGCGAGTTCTGCCGGGGCGAGGGCCATGTTGCTGGCCTCAGAAACGTTACCGCGCAGGCGGGCGGCGCCAATGCCAATGCGGCCGCGCAGCGACTCGTAGAGGTCGAGCAGGTCGCGCTGCAGCTCGGCCGAAAGCCCGAGCCGCTCCTTCTTGGAGATAGCGAGCTCGCGGTTAATGGCCGCTTCGGCGTCGTCAAGCGCACTCTGCAGCTCAGCGCGGCGGCCGTCAACGCCCTCGAGCGCTGCGGTGGCAGAAGCAAACGCCGCTTGCGCGCCCTCCTGCAGCTCCATGATCTCGAGCTGCTTGTCCTCGAGCTTCGCGCTGCGTTCAGCGAGCTGCGCGAGCTCCGCCGTCAGCGCCTGCGCCTCTTTAGGTGCCGTCGAAACAGCGAGCAGCTGCTCATCACGCTTCACTCGCTGTGCCACGAGCTCGACGTCGGATTCAACACGCTCGAACTCGGCGGTGTGCGCGTCGAGCTCGCGCTGTGCCGCCATGAACACGCTCTTCGCCCCGTCGAGCTCACCGGCGAGGGCCGCGATGGCTGCGCGCTGCGGCAGCAGCTTGCGTTTGCGCAGATGCTGCGCAATGAGAGTGTCGAGATCTTGCAGGTCGAGCAGCAGCTGCTGCTGGCGGGGGCTAGCCTTCATAGCTCTAAGCCTATCGGGCCGCGCCCGCACCTACGGCAAAGCTCCACGGATCAGTGCACAGATCGCTCACGCGCACTTCCACCCCCGGCAGCAGCTGCTTCAGCGTCTCAGCTGCTCCGTCGAGCCACAGCGACTCGCTCGCCCAGTGGGCCACGTCGACGAGCGCGGGGCCACCGGCGGCACTCGAGAGCTCGATCGACTCCTGCGCCGGGTGATGCCGCAGATCGCTCGTGAGGTACACATCGGCTCCGCGCACGAGCGGGTGCTCGAGCAGGCTGTCACCGGCGCCCCCCAGCAGGGCGATGCGCTGCACGGCACGATCCGGATCCCCTGCCACACGCACCCCGCTCACCGTGGGCGGCAAGATGCTGGCGACGCGCGCCGCGAACTCGGCGAGGGTCTCGGGCGCGGCGAGGCTGCCTACGCGCCCGATGCCAATCGCCGGATCCTGGGCGAGCGGCACAATAGGGCTCGCGTCCGTGAGTCCCAGCCGCTTAGCGATCACGTCAGAGACGCCTCCCGCGGGCTGATCGGCGTTGGTGTGCGCGGCGAACAGCGCGCACTCCCCCCGAATCAGGTCGGCCAGCAGCGCGCCCTTCGACGTGTCTTCGGCGACGGAGTGAATGCCGCGCAAGAGCAGCGGGTGGTGCGTTACGAGCGCGCTCGCACCCCACTCGAGCGCCTCGGCCACGGTCGCCTGCACCGCATCGACGGCGAGCAGAATGCGCGTGAGCGGGGCGTCGTCGCGGCCCGAGACGAGGCCTACACGGTCCCACGACTCGGCGGTGGCCGCGGGCCAGAGCGTCTCGGCCACTAGGCGCAGGTCGGCGATCGTGTGTGATGTGGTCATGGGGGTTACCTCCGAAGCTGCCTGCGGGCGAAGATGTTACCGAGCAGCTGCACAAGCTGTACGAGGATCACGATGACGAGCACGGCCGCCCACGTGACCCACGGGTTGAACTGACGGTAACCATACTGCAGCGCCATGTTGCCGAGCCCACCGCCCCCGATCACGCCGGCCATGGCGGTCATGTCGACCACCGCGATGAACGCGAAGGTGTAGCCGAGCACGAGCGGGCCAAGACCCTCGGGGATCAGCACGGTACGGATGATCCGGAACGGGCTCGCCCCCATGGCGCGCGCCGCCTCGATGACCCCCGGGGGCACCGTGAGCAGGTTCTGCTCGACGAGGCGTGCCACGCCGAAGGTGACGGCGAACGACAGCACGAACATGAGCGCGCGGTCGCCGATGCCGGTGCCCACGACGACGCGTGACAGCGGCTGCAGGGCGGCGATCAAGATCACAAACGGGATCGGCCTGAAGAAATTGACGAGTAGGTTGAGCACCCAGAAGATCGCCTTGTGTGCAAGCAGCCCGCCCTCGCGTGTCACCGTGAGCAGCACGCCGATGACGAGCCCGAGCGCGCCACCAATGCCCATCGCCACGACGACGTAGATGAGTGTTTGAATTGTCGCCTCGAGAAACTTGCCGTTCGCGAGGAGTTCAAGAAGCCGGTCCATTACGCCAGCACCTCCAGTTCGGTCTGCTGGGCAAGGGCCGCGATCGCGTGTTCCACGCGCAGCTCATCACCGATGAGTTCAAGGGTGAGCTTGCCAAACGTGCGGCCGCCCACCTCGGCGATGCCGCCGTGCACAATACTGACGCTCACACCGCGTTCGGCGAGCGTCGTGAAGACGACGGGTTGGTCGACGCTGCCGTCTCGGAAGGTGAGGCTGACGAGGCGGCCGCGGTGGCGTTCCATGAGCGTCGCGAGGTGCTCTTGTGTCGGTTCGCTCGGCAGCGCGGTCGCCACAAACTTGCGCGTCGTGTCGGTCTTGGGGGCCGAGAACACGTCGAAGACCGCCCCCTGCTCGACTGCCCGTCCCGAATCCATCACAGTGACGCGGTGCGCGATCTCACGCACCACCTCCATCTCGTGGGTGATGAGGATGATGGTGACGCCGAGCTCGGCGTTGACGCGCTTGAGCAGCGTGAGTACCTCTTGCGAGGTTTCGGGATCAAGCGCGCTCGTAGCTTCGTCGGCGAGCAGCACGCCGGGGTTTGTAGCGAGGGCGCGGGCGATGCCCACACGCTGCTTCTGGCCGCCCGAAAGCTGGTCGATGAACGCCGTGCCGCGGTCGCCGAGGCCCACAAACTCGAGCAGCTCGGCGACGCGACGCTTTCGCTCATCGGCTGGCACACCCGCGACGATGAGCGGGTACTCGACGTTTTTAGCGGCCGTTTTCGAGTGAAACAGGTTGAACTGCTGAAAGATCATGCCGATCTTCTGCCGCACCGGGCGCAGCTCGCGCTCGCTCAGAGCCGTTAGCTCATCATCACCCACGCGAATCACGCCGCTCGTCGCGCGCTCGAGGCCGTTGACGAGGCGCAACAGCGTGCTCTTGCCCGCCCCCGAATAGCCGATGATCGCGTGAATCTCACCCGAAGCGACGTCGATCGAGACGTCGTCTACGGCGACGATCTCGCTGCCGCTAGCGCCGCCCTTCTTGGGGGCCGGGTAGCGTTTACCGACGCCGCTTAATTGCACGCGTGTCATGAGGTCCTCTCGCCGCGGATTGTTCCATCTATTTTCACTGCACAGGCCACCAGAACACGAATCGGGGCGGCGAGAAATCTCGCCGCCCCGATTTCGAGCTAGTGGCCCGTCACGCGGGTCGCTTACTGTGCGCTGTAGTCCTTCTCGGCCTGAGCGAGAATCTTAGCCAGCTCGGCCTGCGGCGTGTTGACGAGGATTGCGCCCTCACCCACGTAGTCCTTCACAGCCTTCTGCACATCGGCGTTGTTCTGGTAGATGTCTACGAGCTTGAGGTAGGTCTCGTTGTCCTTGTCCTCAGCACGTGCAGCGAAGATGTTCGTGTACGGGGCGGCCGCTGCGTCATCTGCACTGTCGGCGCCGAGTGAGTCCGAGAACTTCAGGCCCGAAGGCTCAACGAAGTCATTGTTGACCACGCCAGCATCAACGTCGGGCAGAGCACCGGGGATCCCGGCCGCGTCGAGCTCGGTCACCTTCACCTTGGACTTGTCGGCGATGATGTCCTCGAGAGTGGAACCCGAGTTGCCGCCATCCTTGAGCTCGATCAAACCGAGCTTCTGCAGCACCAGAAGTGCACGTGCACGGTTCGACTCGTCGTTGGGCACGGCCACCGTGCCACCCTTCGGAATCTCGTCGAGGCTCTTGTACTTGCTCGAGAACAGGTTCATCGGGTAGATGACGGTCGAGCCGAGGGCAACGAGGTCGTCATCAGCGTCAACATTGTGCGCTGCCAGGTATGCGATGTGCTGAAACTGGTTCAGATCGAGTTCGCCCTCTGACACGAGCGGGTTGGGCTGCGGGTACTCGGCGAAGTCCTTGATTTCGACCGTGATGCCCTCATCTGCGGCCGCTTCGACAAAGGTATCCCAGTAAGGCTGGCCGCCCGGCACGACGCCAATCGTGACGACGTTGTCGTCTGCGGCCGGTGCGCAACCCGCGAGCGTTGCCGCACCAGCGAGTGCGAGTGCCGTGAGTGAGGCCGTGATGAAGCCGCGCTTCTTGCTGAACATGTTTGGAGCCCTCCCAGGCGTCTCAAGTGTGGTGGTGCTGTGCGCGGGGCGCTGCCCGCACACCGCCCCGCTGTACGGGGCGAACTCTTCAAGAATGGGGCACCGGAGCGTACCTGCGAAATCGCGGTGTCACACTCTGTCACAGGCATGGGATACTGGTCGATGACACTCTTCGTCGCGGCGGGCAGGCCGAACTCGTCAACATCGAAAGGAATCTTCCGTTCACATGATCCAGCGTGCTGATGCTCACCTCGAGGCTTGGAAGGCGAAGCAGGAACTCGCAGAGCGGATGATTCCGCTGATTGGCCAGCTCTACCGCGACCGCGACATCGTCATGTCGGTGCACGGTCGCTCGCTCATCGGCCGGTCACCCATCGACATCATTCGGGCGCACAGCTTCGCCCGCAAGATCGACGACGCTGAGCTGCCGCTCACCGAGACGTCGGCGATCGTCGAGGCCATCGCCCAGATCCAGCCCGGCCCGGTCTCGATCGACCTCGCCCTTCTCGCCGCGGGCTTCCGCGCCTCAGGCGAAACCGATCTCGACGCGTACCTGCGCGAGACGCTCGCGCCCGCTATCGGCGCGGCTCCCAGCACCGGCACCGATGTTGTGCTCTACGGCTTTGGCCGGATCGGTCGCCTGCTCGCCCGCATCATCATCGACCACGCCGGCAGCGCCAATGGCCTGAACCTGCGCGCGATCGTCGTGCGCAAGGGCGGCGCTGACGACCTGATGAAGCGCGCCAACCTGCTGCGCCGCGACTCGGTGCACGGCCCGTTCAACGGCACCATCAAGGTGCTCGAGGACGAGAACGCGATTCTCGCCAACGGCGTGCGTATTCAGATGATCTACTCGAACGATCCCGCGTCGGTCGATTACACCCAGTACGGCATCAAGGACGCGATCCTCGTCGACAACACGGGTATCTGGCGTGATGCCGAGGGCCTCAGCCAGCACCTCAAGAACCAGGGCATCGCTCGCGTGCTGCTCACGGCTCCCGGCAAGGGCGACATGCTCAACGTTGTCTACGGTGTCAACAGCGACAAGATCACCGATCAGCAGATCGTGAGCGCCGCTTCGTGCACCACGAACGCGATCACCCCCGTGCTCAAGGTGCTGAACGACCGCTACGGCGTCAAGCGCGGCCACGTCGAGACGGTGCACTCGTACACCAACGACCAGAACCTCATCGACAACTTCCACAAGGGTGACCGTCGCGGCCGCTCGGCCGCGCTCAACATGGTGCTCACCGAGACCGGCGCGGCTAAGGCCGTGTCGAAGGCGCTGCCCGAGTTCGAGGGCAAGCTCACCGGCAACGCGATTCGCGTTCCCACGCCCGACGTGTCGATGGCCGTGCTCAACCTGCAGCTCGAGCGCGAAACCACGAGCGACGACATCAACGACTTCTTGCGTCAGGTCTCTCTCACGGGCGCACTGCGCACGCAGATCGACTTCGTGGAGTCGCCCGAGATCGTATCGACCGACTTTGTTGGCTCGAACCGTGCGGGCATCGTCGACGGACTCGCCACCATCGTGACCGGCGACAGCGCCGTGGTCTACGTCTGGTACGACAACGAGTACGGTTACAGCTGCCAGGTGGTGCGCATCATCGAGCAGCTCGCGGGCAGCCACCCGGCACACCTGCCCGCACTCGACGCGTAAATACTCTCGGTTATCGCGCGCACCCTTTCTGGGTGCGCGCGATAGTCTTTTGGTAGGACGCCACAGAAGGCGTTTCTACCGAGAGAAGGGACCATCATGGCCGAGAAATATCTCATCGGAGTTGACGGCTCAGAGCACAGCCGCGTCGCCCTCGCCTGGGGCCTCGCGCGGGCCGCCGAGCGCGGCGCGCACGTTGAGCTGCTGCACGTCGCCGACGATTCGTTCCTGTCAGAGAGCGTCGCGTTTTTGTCTGAGGCGCAGCAGGCCTCCCAGCAGATGCTCGACGCCGAGATCGCCTACGCGAAGACGCTCGGCTACACGGGCGAAATCAGCGGCACCGCGGTCGTGGGGCACCCCATCGCCGAGGTCGAAGAAGCGTCGAAGCGCGCCGACCTACTCATTCTCGGCGCACACAGCGGCAGCCGCTTTGCAGGCTCCTTCTTTGGCACCCGCGCGGTGAAGGCGGCGGCGACCGCGCACTGCCCCGTCGCGGTGATCCCCAAGGAGAACGAAAATACCGGATCCGGCATCGCGGTGGGCATCGATGGATCTGAAGCATCGAAGGTCGCGATTGCGTACGCGGCCGAAGAAGCGTCGCTGCGCGGCGTGCCTCTGATCGCGGTATACGCGTGGATGCCGCCGCTCACGCCGGGGCTCGAGTACCTCTGGAGCGAGGAGCTCGTCGAGTCGCAGCGCGCGGCGGCCGAAGAAGCGATCGCCATTGGCGTCGCGGGCCTCGCCGAGCGCTACCCCGATCTCACGGTCGAGCGGCGCATCGTACAGTCCCCGCCGGTAGCGGCGCTGATCCAGGCGGGCGAAGAAGCCGACGCGCTCGTCGTGGGCAGCCGCGGCCGCGGCGGTATTTCGCGGCTGCTGCTGGGCTCGGTGAGCCACGGTGTGCTGCAGGCGCTCCCCTGCCCCGTGATTGTGACGCGTGCATAGTATGAGCGACGCGCGTATTGAACGACTCATCACGAACGGGTTTATCGGCGTGGGCGCCCCCGGGTTTCCGCCCGAGGGCGTTCCCATCGACAACAACGTCTGGCTCGTCGGCAACGACGACCAGGTGATCGTGGTCGATGCGGGGCACGACGCTCCCGCGATCGAACAGGCGGTCGCGGGCCGCGACGTGCTCGGCATCTTGCTCACCCACGGGCACCAGGATCACATCGATGCCGCAGTCGACGCTGCGAAGGCCCTCGACTCGCACATCTACCTGCACCCGGCCGACCTGTTTCTGTGGCAGCAGGTCTATGAGGGTGTGCTGCCCGACTTCGAGCTTGAGGATCGTGCGACGTTTAAGGTGGCGGGCACCGAGGTGCTCACGCTGCACACTCCGGGCCACACTCCAGGGTCGGTGTGTTTCGCGCTGCCTGGATTGGACACGGTACTCTCGGGAGATACGCTATTTCAGGGAGGGCCCGGGGCCACAAGGTGGGACTACTCGAGCTTCCCTGAAATTCTCTCGTCGATCGACCGGCAATTGTTCACGTTGCCCGGTGCCACCCGGGTGCTGCCCGGCCATGGCGCGGAGACGTCGATCGAACGTGAAATCCCCGAAATGGAGGCCTGGCGCTCGCGCGGCTGGTAACTCCCCGCCTGTCCCCGCTTGAAAGGCCAGCATGGCTCAGCTCTCCCCCGCCCGCCGCGCGATCGCGCTGTTTACCCTCGCACTCGGCGGCTTCGGCATCGGGGTGACGGAGTTCGCCAGCATGGGGCTTCTGCCCGATATCGCCCGCGAACTTCTGCCGGGCTATGACGCGTCGCCCGAGACCGTCATAGCCCGGGCGGGGGTGCTCATCACCGCCTACGCGCTCGGGGTGGTCGTGGGAGCACCCGTGTTTGCGGTGCTCGCGGCGCGCATGCCGCAAGCGACGCTCACCTACTGGCTGCTGGGGCTCTTTGTGCTGGGTACGGTCGCCTCGGCGGTGATGCCCACCTTTGGGACGCTCGCCATCTTCAGGTTCATCGCGGCGCTGCCCCACGGCGCGTACTTTGGTGTCGCCTCACTCATCGCGGCCCGGATCATGGGCCCGGGCATGCAGGGCCGTGGCGTCGCGCTCGCCCTGTCGGGCCTCACCATCGCGAATGTGTTTGGTGTGCCGCTGGCGACCTGGCTCGGTCAGACCTCGGGCTGGCGCTCGGCGTACATTCTCGTCGCCGCCATCTTTGCGGCCACCCTCGTGCTCGCGCTCATCTTCTTGCCGCGGTACCCCGGTGACCGCAGCCGAAGCCCGCTCAAGGAGCTCTCGGCGCTCGCGAACGTGCGCGTGTGGATCATGATCGCGGTCGGCGCGATCGGCTTTGGCGGCTTCTTCGCCGTGTACTCGTACATCGCCGAGGTGACGACCCGCGAGACCGGCCTCGGTGAACACACCGTACCCTGGGTGCTCGCGTGCCTCGGTGTCGGCATGACGATCGGCAACCTGCTGGGCGGTTGGGCGAGTGACAAGAGCATGGCCCGCACGATCACGTGGGGGTTCTCACTGTTCATCGTGTCGCTCGCAGCCTATGCGCTCACGGCCCAAACCGTGGTGGGCCTGCTCGTCACGGTCTTCTGCATCGGTGTCACGTCGTCGTCACTCATTCCCACGATTCAGACCCGCCTGATTCGTATCTCGCACGAGTCTGCGCTGCTGGGCGCCGCGGTGAACCACGCAGCGTTTAACGTCGGCAATAGTCTCGGTGCATGGCTCGGCGGCCTCGTCATTGCGGCGGGCCTCGGCTACCGCGCGCCCGGTTGGGTGGGCGTCGCGCTCGCGGTCGCCGGCATGCTGCTCGCGGCGCTGAGCCTCACGGTCGAGCGTCGCGACAAGGCCCGCAGCCGCGATACGGTCGGGCTGCCCGTCATCGGCGAGCTGTAGCTTCTCGTCTTCCTGCGCACCCCTCCTGTCATCCTGCGCGGAGCGAGCTTGCGAGCGCAGTCGCAGGATCCATTCCCGGTCATCCTGCGCACACCCCTCCCTGTGTCATCCTGCGTGCGCCCCTCCCTGTGTCATCCTGCGCGACGGAGGAGTCGCAGGATCCACAGCACCTCAATCACACTCAACTTCCGTATATTTTCAACGGTAAATCGTAATGTCGTAGGTCCCTGTTGTAATGGAATCATGCAACATCCTTTCAGTGTCGAAAGCCCCAACCGGGGGCGATTGAACGACCTGGTCTCCCGGGTCGTGGAGGTTGACGCGCGCATGCGGGCGCTGCAGGCGGAGCTGACGGTGCTGCTGGCTGAGGCGTACAAGTTGGCAGAAGCAGAGGGTGACTGGCCGTTCAAGCCCGCGCCGGGCGAAGACGACGATGCCGGCGCCGAGGGTCATGACGCCGAGGGCGTTGGCACCGAGGGCACTGAGGATGCAGCGGGCGCTTCGTCTGCGGTGGAGCAGCCGGCGTTTGTGACCGACGAAGCCGTCGTGCGAGCGAGCATCGCCGCCAGGGAAGCTGAGCCCGGCACGAGCGGTAGCGCCGACGACGACACGAGCAGCGACGCAGAAGCAGACGGCAATCGTGCCGTGGGTGGCACAGGCAACACTGACGGCAACACAGGCAACGCTGCGGGTGCGGGCGGGGAGTCGTTTGGTCTACCTGCGATTAAGCTTCCGCGGGGTGCGCAGGTGTGGCGTGACCGGTCGTACCGGGTGGTGCGGGCCGAGATCGCGGCCGCGCTGCGGGTGCCCGAGGGGCGGGTGGGGCACGACATGTCGCATGCCGTTGATGCGGTCGAGCGTTGCCCGGTCATGTTGGGTGCGCTTGCGAAGGGTGAGGTCACCGACCAGCATGTGCGCGGCCTAGTAAACGCGGGCCGCATCATCGGCCACCAGGCCGCTGCTCAAGCAGCCGCCCAAGCAAGCGCTCAAGCTGACGGCGCGGTTACCAACGGTACAGACTGCGCTGCAACAGCCAGCGATGAAAACCCCAGCGACGCGACCGCCGCCGGGCCTGATAGCGGCGCGGCTGCCGACGGCACGACCGGTGACGGTGAGCCAGCGGGTACCGGCGCGCCCAGCAGTGAGTCACCCGAAGGGAACGCGGGTGGCGCGGCCTATGAAGAGGCCGCGGTGGCGCGTGAGGTGGCGCGCCGGTATGCGCTGCTTGATCGGGCGCTGGTGGTGCACGCGAAGCGCGATACCGCGCCTAAGGTGGCTCCGACGGCGAAGCGGATGGCTGAGAAGCTGGCCGGGGTGACGTTTGATGAGCGGCACCAGCTGGCCAAGCGTGACCGGCATGTGCGCCTGGTCGAGCTCGATGACGGCATGTGCCAGGTGCAGGCGGTCGTGACGAGTTTTGAGGCGCACGTCATTTTTGATCGTGTCACCCAGTACGCGAAACTCTTGCAAGAACGCGACATGGCCGCGGGCAAGCAGGCGGCCGAAGGATCGGGGACGCCGTTATCGGCGGCCGCGGTGTCGGCGCTGAAACGGCCCCTAGGGGAGGCGCGGGCCGATAGCCTGACCGCGCTGCTCGCGCATGGTGAACTCACGGATGAAGACTTCTACGGTGCTGATGTAACCGACGCTGATCTGGCTGACGCTGATCTGGCTGGTACTGATGCGACTGGCGCTGATCTGGCTGGTACTGATGCGACTGGCGCTGACGTGGCAGGTGCGAGCTTTGGGGCTGCGGGTACGGGCCGCACGGCAGGGCGAAAGCGGCTCGGGTTGCGGGTGACCGCGCGGGTGCAGGTGCTCGTGCCGGTGTCGCTCACGGGCCGCCTCGATACCGCTGGCTCCGCCGGCACTGCTGACACCATTGACACCTCTGCAGCCGAGCGCAACGTTCGCAAGGCTGAGCTTACGCGCGGGTTTCAGCCCGAACTCGTGGGAGTCGGCCCCATCGACACCGACACCGCGGTAAGAATCCTGCACGACACTCCCAGCTGGGACATCATCACCGTCACCGACGGCACCGGAACAGGGACCAGCACCAGCACCAGCACCGACACTGACACCGACACCAACGACATTGCTGACACCAGTGCCACGACGATCTGTGGCAGCTGCGGCACCGTGAACAGCGGTAACACCACCGTCGGCGACATTCTCACGGTCGATAGCTACCGGGTGCCGGCCCACCTGAAACGGAATTTGGCGGCGCGAGACACATCTTGCCGGTTCCCGGGGTGTACTCTGCCGATTTACCGGTGCGACATCGACCACACGGTCGCCGCAGAAGATGGCGGCCCCACCTCCCTCACTAATGTCGGCGCCGCCTGCCGCGGTCACCACGTGATTAAACACCACGGCGGGTGCCTCCCCGTACAGGGCGACAACGGTGATTTCACGTGGACGTTCCCATCGGGTCGCAAATATCGCACCGAGCCACCCTCGCGGGTGATGTTTCGAACCATGCTCGAACCACCCGACGTACAGGCCCTCGCCGACGAGCACACCCGCAAGCACCCGTTCGGGGAACACGAATGGGACGTACCCGGCAGCGACAATAAAGCTTCGGGCGAAGACACCCTTCCGTTTTAGGGGGTGGGTGCGCCGTCGTATCGCGTTGGATTCACAGCGACTCCTGCGTCGCGCAGAATGACGGTCGGAGGGTGCTCAGAATGATGACGGCGGTTTGTGTTGGATCCTGACCTAGCCGAGCGGCGAATGCCCCGCGGGCACTCGATCAGCCGCGGGCACAGGCCCGGGAGCGCTCCCCTCCCCGAAGGGCGAACCGCCGAGTCGTTCGCGGCCGTGAGGTTCGAGCCAGCCCGCGAGGTCGGGGCCTGCGGGCACGATGCCGGTGGGGTTTACGTCGAGATGCGTGCCATAGTAATGCTGCTTGATCTGCACAAAATCGATCGTGTCACCAAAACCTGGTGTTTGAAACAGTTCGCGCGCGTATGCCCACAGGTGAGGCATCTCGGTGAGCTTTTGGCGGTTCGCCTTGAAGTGGCCGTGGTAGACCGCGTCGAAGCGTGCGAGCGTTGTGAACAGGCGCACATCGGCCTCGGTGATCACGGGGCCCATGAGAAAGCGGTTCTTCGCGAGCCGCTCTTCGAGCCAGTCCATCGCCCGCCACAGCCGTGCGTACGCTTGTTCGTAAGCGTCCTGGCTGCCCGCGAACCCGCAGCGATAAACACCGTTATTGACTTCGGTGAAGACGCGTTCAATGACCGGCCACATGTCTTCCATGAGCTCATCTGGCAGCAGATCGGGGGCGCCATCGCGATGAAACTCGCGCCACTGAGTCGAGAAATCGAGCGTGATCTGCGGGTAGTCGTTCGTGACGACGCCACCCGAAGCAACGTCGACGATCGCCGGCACGGTGATACCGCGGGGGTAGTTCGGAAACCGCTTGAAGTAGTTCTCTTGCAGTCGCTCAGTGCCGAGCACAGGGTCGACGCCACCGTCATCGAGATCAAAGGTCCACGACCGCGCGTCATGGATCGGGCCTGGGCGCCCCAGCGAGATAGCCTCTTCGAGGCCGAGCAGCCGTCGCACGATCACGGTGCGGTTCGCCCATGGGCAGGCCGCCGCCGCTACGAGTCGGTACTTACCGGGCTCGACGGGCCAGGCCTGGGCGCCTGCGCTCAGACCGTAGCCGAGTGCACCCACTTTTGACGCAGGCGGCACCGGGAGCGTGGCGACCTGTGCAGGATCTTGCACGATGCGATCTTCGATGTAGGTTGTATCACGCTCAAACGATTCGCCAGCGTTGATGTAGCTGGCGACGTGCTCTTGCTGCTCTTGTCGATTCGTCACGGTGGGCTCCTTTGCTCTTGCTGCTCTTGCTCGTGCTGGCGTTCGTGCGGTTACGGCGCGAGGGTGTGAAACTTCCGATCCACGTAAACGAGCGGGTCAGCGGTTTCGCCAAACACCGCATCGAGCACCTCGGCCACGACAATGACCGACGCCCCAACCGCGAGGGAGTGCAGGGTGCGGCAGCGTAGCGCAACGCGTGTGCCGGGCAAGTGCGGCTCGCCCGTGGGCAGCGCCTCCCACCCCTGCTCTTCGGTGAAGCGGTCGGCACCTGAGATCGCGAATGACTGAGCAATCTCGGCGTGCCGCGAGTCAAGCAGGTGCACGAGGTATGTCTCAGCGTTCAAGATGCCACCGGCGCTGCCCGTGGCGCGGGTCACCGAGAACGAAATCGCCGCCGGGTCGATGCCCACCGACGCGACACTCGATGCCGTAAGCCCCACGGGGCCAGCACTCGTGTGCGCGGTAATGAGTGAAACACCTGCGGGGTGCTCGCGGAACGCACGTTTCAGGGCATCGGCCCCTGCATGGGGTGCAGCCTGGCTGCTGTTGTCTTCGCCTGCAATAATGCGCGTCACGCGTGTGCTCCCGTTTCGATGTATGTGAGTGCCGGTTCGTGGATGTATTGATCGCGTCAGCGACCCTACGTCTCAGTCAACACCCTGGAGCTGAAGAACATTCCGAGATGCACGACAGGCGCCAGTGATAGCGAGCTACTTTGGAGATGACGCCCCGCGGGTTATGCCGTTTGAACTACGCCGTGCCGGTGAGCAATCGCCAAGCGTTGTGGGTGACGATGCGCGTGGTCGCATCTGTCGATACGCCGCGCTCATGCAGTGTAGGGAGCACAGTGGTGAGCGTCTTGGCGTAGCCCGGCCCGCCTCCCGCGGCTCGGCCGCTCGGGGTGCACACGTCGTGAGAGAGCAGCAGTTGTTCGGTGTAGCCGCGACGCACCATCTCAACCGCGTTTTCAATGCGTGCGGCGTCAAGCTCTGGGCTGGGCAGGCTTTGAGTGTCATACATCACGAATGCACCCCGTTCGGCAAGACGCACGTGGTAGTCAATATCTGGGTAGAGATCGCAGTGGCCCACACCAACACGGCTGAGATCGACTCCCTCGTCTTCAAGCACGTCGAGCTGCCAGGCGCCCACCTCACTCATTACCGCGTGAAGCACGATTGCGAGACCCGTGTGTTTGTGCGCCCGGGCACAGGCACGCAGGGCGCGTTCTTCGAGCGCTGAGAGATAGTCGTGGTCGGCCCCGATCTCACCGATCACGCCTGGTCGCACGCCGTCTTCGCCGGCCTCAATATCTTTGATGAGGCGTTCGGCCAACTCATTGACCGAACTCTTGTTGAAGTCCTCGGTGTAGAACGATTCGCGATACCACCCGGCCCCCATGACGATGTGCACACCCGACTCTTCTGAGGCGCGGCGCAATGCCCGGGGGTCGCGGCCGAGGTCGGGGGTAGTGAGATCTACAACAGCTCCCCCGCCGGCCTCTTTGAAAGCGATGAGATCAGCGATCGCGCCTTCAATGTCGTCAAGCGGGCCCTCGCCCATGCCGAGTTCTTTACACAGCACATGCTCGTGCGGCATTACCCGCCCCAGAGACTCCGCGTCTACCGGGCCCAACACCGTCATCACCTGTGGGTTCGTCATGGCCACATGGTAGCGGTTTTTCTACGTACGGCGAAAGATGACTTAGAAAACTCGAATTTGGAAACCAATACCCCCACAGCAGCGCAACGCTTTACAGAAGCCACGATTGGTGCCGCCTTAAATCCAGCTGCTCGCGATTACAGATCCCAAATCGATTGCGTCTGCCACCCGACTATCGCCCCCGACTGGCTAATATCTACCCCAGGGACGCCCTCGGGAAAGCGGGTGAGTGCTTCCTTAAGTTCGATGATCTGCTCATCAAACGCACCTCGCCTCAACAAGAATGCAATAAGTGCGAGCGTCGAATAAAACTTCATCGAATCGGTAGAGACCGACAACATGCTGCATCGTTGCACCCGGCACAAATTCGCTGAGTCTGCGATGGGCGCTTCCCCTGGTGCAGGCTGGCGTAGCGGGTAAGCGCAACCTCCAAGTCGGTAGTAACCGATGATTGCGAGTTCTTCACGAAAGTCAGCAGCATCGGCGAGTCCGCGTTCACTCAGAGCGGCGACTTGGTCATCCAAGCTCGTCCACGTCTTACCTGCAGCCACCTGTCACCAATCAGTGGTTGATAAAAAGAAGACCGGCTCTGACCTCGAGAGGCGAGCCGGTACTGGTAAATCCAACTCTAGCAGTTCTCGCGCCATGAATCCATGAAACCCGACTTGGCTCAAGTTAGTGTCCCCCAAAATATCGGCCATCATTCCCGCATAAGCGCAGCCACAACGGCTGCGTCATCGCTTTCCACTGGGTCAGCCGCGACCACGAGCTGACCATTCACACTCAACTCGATCCGCTTGTAACGCCGAAACGTCTTCACCACCCGCCGAATCGACCACCCCGACCTGGCCTCCACCCACCGCGACACGGCAAGCGCTGCCAGCACCACCGACAAGTGCGCCTGGATGGATTCCTCGGTACGATGAAAAATCGGGCGCGCTTGAAGGTCATGCTTGGACATGCGGAAACTCTTCTCCACCTGCCAGGGCCGGTGATACGCCGCCACCACCTCACCGGCCGGTAACTCCGTCAAATTCGTCACGTACCCCTTGATCCCCCGCCAAGTCTCGCTTGCGGGTCGCGAGGTCCTCGTTCACGCTCTTGGTCGCGTCGGTGAGTTTCACGTACCTGTTCTTCTTCACCGACGCTTCAGCAGTGACGACCTTGCGTGCTTTGACGAGCTGTTCCTCTACCCCTTTCATCGTGCGGCGAGCATAATCAGCGCGATACCGGTATTGACACACGGCGGCGTGCCGCGGCTGTGTGGCATGACCCGCCCGGGAGGGCCTGTGCCGACCGTGTCGGGGAAGCCGTGGTCCCTGGCGCGCGTCTCGAACATGATGGCCAATCCGCGCTATGCCGGGATCGTCCTGATGAACGGCGAGGCGGTCGAGCTCCTGGAAGGATGCACAGCCCAGTGAGAGCCAGCCATAAGCATGGACGTCTGGGAGCAGTTCAGGCAGAAGCGGCTGCTCTCCAAGGTGCCGAGGTCTTGGGCCACCAGCGCGAAGCACCTGCTGAGCGGGCTCATGTCGTGCGGCGGCTGCGGCGGCTCGCTGCTCGCGATGAGCCGCGAGTACCGCGTGCGCGACCCCGAGACGAAGAAGGTCGTCGAGGACATGAGCCAGCCGAAGTACGTCCACTACGGCTGCGTCAAGGGCTACGGTACCGGCATCCGCGGCGAGTTCGCCGACGAGTACGTGGGCGCGGTGGTCGTGCAGCAGATCTACGACCCGCGCATCAGGCAGGCGTTCGTCGAGGTCCCCGACACGGGGCTCGTGGAGGAAGAGCTGCTCGAGCCGCAGCAGCGGGCCGAGCAGCTGCGCGAGATGCACATGGACGGAGCGCTCACCAGGGCAGCGCTCAACGAGAGGATCGCGCCGGTGCCCGCCCAGGTCGAGCGCCTGCAGCGGAGGCTCAGCGCCATGCGCGCGGACTCGCCGGTGGCGGACCTCGCGCTGGCGGACTCGATCCAGGAGCGCTGGGAGCAGCTCACGGTATTGCAGAAGAGCCGCGTGATCACGGAGCTCGGGCTCACGATTACGATCCTGCGCGACCAGCGCGGGAAGGCGCCGCTGGTGCCGGACGGGAAGGCCCTGCTGCCCGAAGAGCGCACGTGGGCGCGCATCGTGGTCGAGAGGCCGTAGCCGGAGGCGCTCGTGGTCGAGTGAGCGACGGTGAGAAGCGCTCCGGATGAGTGGGTGTGCAGGGCTGTGGAGGATCAATGACCGCAGCTTCGTGCTGCAACGCAGCTCCTCTACCCGAGCCTGAACTGATCGACGTCCGGGCACGGATGCGCTAGAGCACCCGTGCCCGGCCACTCTGAAGAATGAAGAAGGCGGGAAGGCCGCGCGAACAGCAGATGTCAGCTCAGCGAGAGCACTGGCCACTCAGACAAGTCTTGAATCATTCCCCTGTCATGCGTTGAGACGACGATCGCGCAGGGCAGCTCGGAGATCGCCGACGTGAGTTCATCGACGAGCGATATCGAGAGGTGGTTCGTCGGCTCGTCGAGCAGCAGTACATCCGGTTGCGCGAGAAGGGCGAGCGCCAGGTCAAGGCGACGCATCTGCCCCAATGACAGAGCTGCGATCGGCTTCACTTGAGCGGGTTCCTCCAACAGTCCGACCTCCTTGAGCGGAACAACGCGTTCCTCGGTGAGCAAGCCCCGCGCGACTAGTTGA
Organism: Leucobacter faecis; assembly: GCF_054456635.2. Taxonomy (NCBI): domain Bacteria; kingdom Bacillati; phylum Actinomycetota; class Actinomycetes; order Micrococcales; family Microbacteriaceae; genus Leucobacter; species Leucobacter faecis. Next base: position 192,812 of record NZ_JBTJEP020000004.1, on the reverse strand, counting down.
TCTGCTCGCTTTCGGTAGACCGCTGCCGCAGTCGGTTCCGCCCCATCACGATAGATGGCCTCGGACTCCTGAGCGAGGAGCTCGACGCGGGCACTGAGCCTCCGCGTGAGCAGTCCACGGGTTGGCTGCAGCTGTCCGCCCAGCATGCTGAGCAGCGTCGACTTCCCTGCACCGTTAGGGCCGACGACGAGCAGCCGGTCCCCGGCGCTCAGGGCCATCGAAGCCGGAGCGTGCAGCCGCCCGGAGTAGTCGATATCTTCCGCGGTCAGCAGCGCGTCTGTGCCATTGACCGGCCAGCTCGGCACGTCCAAGTGCAACGGCGGCTCGGGAATTTCGACCAGTCGTGCATCGAGATCCGACTGACGTTGCTTCACATTCGTCACGAGCCCAGCTGCACGCGTCGCTCGCTGGTGCTTTCCCGTGCCCTTTGGCGGTCGCCACCCGTCCACGAGTCGAGCCTGAGCAGCTTCCAAGTCATGCTGCAGCCTCTGCTCCGCGTCCTGCTGGTCACGGTAGAGCTGTTCCCAACGGATGCGCTCGGCGCGTTTGCCCGCGACCCACTCGGAATAGCCACCACCGGTGACTCGGGGTCGGCCGTCTCTGCTGGGATCGAGGTCCACGAATGTTTCAGCTACGTCTCGGAGGAGCTGCCGGTCATGGCTGACCACTGCGAAGCCCTTCGTCCCCTCCTGGAGCTTCGCGGTGAGGAACTGAAGTGCGGCTGAATCTAGGTGATTGGTCGGTTCGTCGAGCACCAAGAGGTCTGCGTCTCCACCGAGAAGGCATGCGAGGCGGACTCGGTAGCGCTGGCCGACCGAGAGGCTTGACAGCAGCCGGTCGCGCTCGGTCACTGCCCCGAGCGCTTCGAGCGCCATAGTGACTCGACGCTCCGCATCCCATGCGTCCAGGCGTGTGGCCTCGTCGAGCGCTTCCGCGTACGCAACAGCGGCGTGTTCGGCGTCCGCGGCGAGCTCGAGCGCTGCCGCATCGAGAGCCGCAAGCGCGACCCGGGAGGCCTGAATCGCGAACTCGATCGAGTCGCCGACGGTTCGATCGGCGCCGGTGGCCATGTCCTGCTCTGCGACGCCGATCCGACCGCGCCTGACGATGCTTCCCGAATCAGGGCAGAGGGCGCCGACGAGCGCGGCTACCAGCGTGGACTTTCCGCGACCGTTCTCACCCACGATCGCGATACGTGATCTGCCGTCGATCGTGAGGTCGGCATCTTTCAGGACGGTGGTCCCTGCGCGTAGAACGGTCAGCCCGCGCACAGTGATTTGGGCGCGCGGACGCGCGCGTTTAGAGGTCTGCATTGGTGATACTTTCTTCTTCTCATCGGGCGCGAAGACCTTCGCGCAGCAACGATGGCTATATGGAGTGACGTGTGACGTGACTCGATCTAGAGGAAGAAATAATGACGCATAGGAGCCATCATATCGGAAATCCGATTTCGAAGACGATCTCATGATAAACCCAGCGGCCCCGGTCGAGCGCGATACTCGCCGAGGCCGCTGAGAGGTGCCAGGTATGCCGGCTAGCCGCCTGGGACCTGCAGGCCCACCCCGAGGGCTGCCGCGTAGTCGGGGCGCTTCGCGTGCAGGCCCGTCATGGCGTCTTCGCTGGCCGCGAGGTACTCCATCATCTCCCCTTCGGTGATGCTGTTTTTCTGGAGCAGTGCGTCGATGGCGGCCACGGTGCTGGCCTCGCCCGGCTGGCTGACCGCTGCTTCGTCCATGAGGTTGAACGCCTCGATGACGCTGGTGCGCGTTGCCGTCGATCACGGCGCGGAGCCGGACGAGGCGGCAGGATCGCTGTCCTGTGTCGGCGTCAAAGCGTCGCATTGGACGCCAGTAGCCGGAGAGCCGATAATATCTCAGCTTGCGCCGCAACGCTTCAGCAGGTGCAGGGTCTTCGATGGCCATGCCGCGCTGTTCGAGGATTGCAAGCTGCTGCGTGTACGTCTTGAACTGTTTAGGGTTCGCCATCGTCACCGCCCGGGAGGAAAAACGAGGACCGGCCCTGGACTCCCACCAAAGTGGGTAGCGGAACCGGTCTTGTTAAATACAAAACTAGCCCATGCCCTCAGAACTTAGCCCAAAGAATCGATCGAAGAAGTCACCCAGCAGCCGGATCACGCGCTGCTTCTTCGCACTGTGGTTCCTGTCCTTCGAAAACCGCGACACCGGCGGCAGCACCTTCGTGATCGCGGTGCCGGTGGTGCGCAGTGCGCCGTCGCGGAACGCCGCTTCTACGAACCGTGCCGTCTCCTCGGGCTTCAGGTTCTCGGACCCAATAATCTCGGCCAGCTCCTTCTCGCGCTGCGCCGCGACGTAGGCCCGCCACTCAGCCTCGATCTCGCCCTTCACCGACACGGAATCTACGAAGTTCTCGATGAGGTCCTTCTTATTGCGTAGGGACGGGCTCGAATCGATCGCACGGCTAATGCCGGCGCGCAGCTCCTGGTCGTCACCGTCGCCGCGTTCTTCACGGTACTTCTGCACGAGCAGCAGAATGTAGTCGACGTTAATCTCGACCTGTTTGATCAGCTCGATCTCGAAGACCACGTCCTCGATGATGGATTCCTTCTCGCTCTGGGCCGCGCGTTTGCGCTCGTTCCACAGGTCGAGGTAGGTGGACTGGTAGTCCTGCCGGTCACGGTCAGAGAGGATCTCGTCGTTTGCGAAGTCATCGAACGAGGTGAGAATATTGCGCAGCTTCAAGATCTCGCCGTAGAGCTTCACGAACTCGACCTGGGCTTCTTCACCCACGATCTGCGCCCCCGGCTGGTACTGCTGCAACAGCTGCGTGACTTTCTCGGCATACTGCTCGAAGTACTCACGGTACGGCCTCAGCAGCACAATCCCTGCAGCGTCCTTATTCCCAAAGAGCGCGATGGCATCGTTCGTCGCTTTCTCGAGGTCGCGAAAGTTCACGATGTTGCCGTACGTCTTCACCGAGTTCAGAATGCGGTTCGTACGCGAATACGCCTGAATCAGCCCGTGACTGCGGAGGTTCTTATCTACCCAGAGCGTGTTGAGGGTGGTCGCGTCGAACCCGGTGAGAAACATGTTCACCACAATGACCAGGTCGAGCTCACGGGTTTTGAGCTTCTGCGAAAGATCTTTGTAATAGTTCTGGAAGCTATCCGAACTCGTATCGAAGCTCGTGCCGAACATGTGGTTATAGTCGGAGATCGCGGTTTCCAAGAATGAACGCGCATCACCCGAGAGGGCATCGGTTTCGAAGCCCTCCTCTTCGAGCAGCCCGTCTTCACTGTCGGGGTTTGCGGCATACGAGAAGATCGTCGCCACCTTAAGCCGCTGATCGGGCAGCAATGCTTCTTGCTGGCTCTTGAACTCTTGATAGTAGGTGCGTGCCGCCGTGATGGAGGCGGTCGCGAAGATCGAGTTGAAACCCTTCACACGCCGCTCACCGAGCGCGTACCCTTCTTGACGTTTCGTTTTCTGGTCGAAGTGTTCAAGAATGTAGCGGGTCACCTGCGACACACGTGCCGGCGCGAGGAGCGCGTTCTCCGTATCAATCGCACTGACTTGTTTATCGCCGGTAGCACCCATTTTGATGGTGTTGATGTAGTCGATGCGGAACGGCAGCACGTTCTTGTCGTTGATCGCATCGACGATCGTGTACGTGTGCAGCTTGTCGCCGAACGCTTGCTCGGTGGTGGCGGGGCCGATGGTTTGAGCACGCCCGGTCTTTGCGGCCGCCAGCGCAGAGTTTTTCACGCCCGGGCTGTTTTCGGGGAAGATCGGGGTGCCTGTGAACCCGAACAGGTTATACCGCTTGAACGCCTTCGTGATGGCAGTATGCATGTCCCCGAACTGCGAGCGGTGACACTCATCAAAGATCAGCACCACGTGGCCCGCATACACGTCGTGGCCCTTGTTGCCGCTGATGAAGTTGGAGAGCTTCTGGATCGTCGTAATGATGATCTTCTTCGACGGGTCTTCGAGCTGGCGTTTCAGCACCGCCGTCGATGTGTTTGAGTTCGCAGACCCCTTCTCGAAGCGGTCGTACTCCTTCATCGTCTGGTAGTCGAGGTCTTTACGATCGACCACGAAGAGCACCTTGTCCACGCTGCCCACGCGCGAGGCAAGCTGCGCTGTTTTGAATGAGGTGAGGGTCTTGCCGGATCCGGTGGTGTGCCACACGTATCCGCCTGCGTCACGGGTGCCGAGGGTTTTATAGTTTGTCGAGATGTCGATCCTCTGCAGGATCTTCTCGGTCGCCACGATTTGGTAGGGGCGCATCACGAGCAGCAGCCGGTCCTCGGTGAGCACGCAGTAGCGGGTGAGGATGTTCAGCAGGGTGTGTTTCGCGAAGAAGGTCTTCGCGAACGCCGTCAAGTCGAGGATCGGCTTGTTGCGGGCATCGGCCCACCACGACGTGAACTCAAAACTGTTCGACGTCTTCTTGGTGCGGCGCGAACCCGTTTGGTCAGTGACGTGCTGGCGGCGGGTGGTGTTTGAGTAGTACTTGGTTTGCGTGCCGTTCGAGATCACGAAGAGCTGCACGTACTCGAAGAGACCGGAGCCTGCCCAGAAGCTGTTGCGCTGGTATCGGTCGATCTGGTTGAACGCTTCACGAATCGGCACCCCTCGCCGCTTTAGCTCCACATGCACCATCGGCAGGCCGTTCACCAGGATGGTGACGTCGTACCTGTTTGAGAAGGATGCGCCGGCAGTGGTCTCATCTGCACCGTGGCCGCGGTCGACCGCGTACTGGTTGATGACCTGGAGTCGGTTGTTGTGAATGTCGCGCTTATCGAGCAGGGTGATGTTCTTCGTTGAACCGTCATCGCGCGTGAGGAGTTGTTTCGTGTCGTCCTCTTGCAGGCGAGCCGTCTTCTCGGCAATACTTTCGTTGCTGCTGGCGAGCACACCATTGAAGAACCGCTGCCACTCTTTGTCTGAGAACCGGTAGTCGTTCAGCGCCTAGAGCTGAGCACGCAGGTTCACGATGAGATCAGTCTCGCTCGTGATGTGCACGCGCTCGTAGGCTTGAGACTCGAGCTGACGAATGAACTCGTTCTCAAGCTGCGACTCCGACTGATACGACGCTTGATCGCGCGGGTCAGGTTCGTACTCGACTACAACGGTCGACTCGCCACCAAACGCGATCAGGTCGTAGTTCACGCTCGAGCCGGTCATACTGCCGCCTCCAACTCTTTGAAGGTGAGGAGCTTGTCACGGTAGTACTCGTACTGCTGGCGACGAGCCGCCAACTCAGCAGGCAGACCAACGCTGAGGTCGTTCACGAGGGCGTCGAACTTGTCGAGGATTCCGACGATGCGGCGCTGCTCGTCGAGCGGCGGAACCGGTATCGGGAAGTCCTTGATGAGCTTTGCATTCAAGTCAGCCCGAGCGCCTCGCCCAAGTGATTTAAGTTCTTCATATTTCGAACTCACCCAGTAAAAGACGAAGCGGTAATCTGCACGGGCTTCGTCGATCTGGAGGTTACAACAGTGCTGGTTCGTTGTGAGTGGAATCTTATTGATTGCGGAACGAGCAGCTGTTGCACCTGAGATGGCGACGATCACACAGTTCTCCTTGATCCATGACACACCGGTGGTCTTCAACGCCTGCTCAGTGATCTTGACTTCTGTGTCCCAGATCTCGCCGAACGTCACTTCCCCGGTGCGAAGCCAAGGAATAGTGCCGTCCTCGTAAAATTCTCGCTTGCCCGCTTTGGGTGTAGCGCCAGAAGACACTCGTTCGCTGATCGCCCCAAGGGTGCTCCACTCGGCTGACTGTGCGGTCGTCATGAGTTCTTGACGGTAGTGCTCGTATTGCTGTTTGCGGGCTTCCAGCTCCGCTTCCAGCTCCGCTTCCAGCTTGCTGAACGTATCCAGCACCTCGACGATTGCACGCTGCACCTCAAGTGGGGGCACCGGAATAACGATCTTAGCGAGTGATGCGCCAGAAATGCGGCGGACCTTCGTGCCAGAGATATGACGTCGCTTCTGGTCTTGGAACTGCTCCGATTGAAAGTAGTAGGCAACATACTTGGGATCAAGCTCGTGACGGTAAATATAAGCGTCGCCGCTAAGCACAACGCTTGAATCACCGAGCCAAGCGGTTGCTTTCGCCACGGCTTCGTCATCTTCACTAGTCGTCGCAATCAGCAAGTCACCAGTGTGAGCATGTCGAAGTTTTGCAGCAATGTCAGGAGTCGTAAATGACACCGCTTCTGTCACCCATACGCCATATCGCGTGTGAATTTGTCCGTAATGAATCGCAGGGATTCCTTCGTCGAACAAGTCCTTCTTTTGCAAACCGTTGCCGCGAATAAACTCACCGACTGCCCCAAGAGGCTTGTGCTCCACACCATCGGGACAGTGCTCCGCGATCAGGTCATCGATCCGGCTCATCGGCCCTCCTCCGTCAGCATGCGAATGATGAGTTCGACCATCAGTTCTTTCTCTTTCGGGTCGCTCATCGCGACCAATAGGGTGATCGCCGCGAGCGCGTTGTTTGACACGCGTGCGCGCCCTGCCGCATCGTGCAGCGCCTCATTGTGCGCCAAGAACGTCACGAACAGGGCCGCGGCGCTGCGCTTATTGCCGTCTGACAGCGGGTGATCTTTCACAATCAGGTAGAGCAGGTTGGCTGCTTTCTCTTCGACCGTGGGGTACAACTCAAGACCCGCGAACCCCTGGTAGATCGTCGCCACGATACCGGCGAGCGCGTCACCGCGTTCACGGCCAAGCAGGGCATCTGCTGGAAACTCTGCCGCTACCTGTGCCACCACAGCCCGCGCCCCTTCGAGCGTGAGCTGCCAGCCGGGCACCGCCCGCGGCTGAGCCGCAAGCCGGGCGTTGTCGTAGTCGCGCAGCAACGTGAGCCCGGGTAGATACCCCGCCACTACTTCGGCGACCCCAGCGATCAGCTCGTCTGAAGAGCGCGCAAGAATCTGCACGACCTGCCCGAGCTCGTGCAGCCTGCGCTCGTTGACGGCTACCCCCTCGATCAGATAGCTTCGCAGCACCCCAGACGCCCAAATGCGAAACTGTGTAGCAGTCTTGCTCTTGACCCGGTAACCAACCGACAAAATCGCGTCGAGGTTGTAGTGTCGAACCTGCCGCCGAACCGTTCGCGAACCTTCATTTCGAACCTGTAAGAAATCCTTACTAGTTGCCTGGTCGTCGAGTTCGCCCTCATCAAAGACATTGCGCAAGTGGATAGTGATGTTCTCACGAGTGGTTTGAAACAGCTCTGCGATTTGTTGCTGGCTCAACCACAGCGTTTCGTTCTCGAGGCGTACATCAAACGCCGGCGAACCATCGTCTCGAATATACGAGACTACTTCGCCCGCGGTGCGTTCGTTTGCCTGCGACTGCTCGGTCATGAGAATGTCTCCTCTATCACTATGCGCACGGCTTCTTGGTTATTTGAAGGTGCCCGACACCTCAGACATTGCGCCCCGCGCCTTCGAGATCGGCCACGATCGCGTCGATCTTGGTGCGCAATTGAGCCTGGCTGGCGACGATGTGCGCGATCCGGCTATTGAGTTCAGTAATGTCGATGACCTCGCGGGTGTCTTCGGCCTCGACGTAGGAGGACACAGCGATGTTGTAATCGTTCTCTGCGATCGCGCTGTTCGCGACCGTGGCTGCGAAGTGATCCTGGTGCTCACGTTCTTCAAGAGCCACAAGAATCTTCTGCAGGTTGCCTGACGCGAGCTTGTTCTTGTTGCCGCTGCGCACGAACTCTGCCGACGCATCAATGAACAGCACGTCGTTCGTCTTCTTCGACTTCTTGAGCACGATGATGCAGGTGCCGATCGTGGTGCCAAAGAACAGATCCGGCGGCAGCTGAATCACGGCCTCAACATAGTTGTTGTCGATGAGGTACTTGCGAATTTTCTTTTCAGCGCCGCCGCGATACAGCACACCGGGGAACTCGACGATCGCGGCGGTGCCGTCGGTCGCGAGCCAGTGCAGCATATGCATCGTGAACGCGAGGTCTGCCTTCGACTTCGGCGCCAGCACACCAGCAGGGGCGAAACGCGGGTCGTTGATCAGCAGGGGGTTAGCATCGCCCTCCCACTTAATCGAGTATGGCGGGTTCGAAACGATCGCTTCAAACGGTTCGTCGTCCCAGTGCGCCGGCTCGAGCAGGGTATCGCCGAGCGCAATGTCGAACTTCTCATAGTTCACATCGTGGAGAAACATGTTGATGCGAGCCAGGTTGTAGGTGGTGAGATTGATCTCTTGACCGTAGAAGCCACCGACGTTTTCTTTGCCGAGCACCTTCGCAAACTTCAGGAGCAGTGACCCAGAGCCAGCAGCAGGGTCGTACACCTTGTTGACGCGCGTCTTGCCCATCGTGGTGATGTGCGCGAGCAGCTCAGACACTTCTTGCGGGGTGTAGTACTCGCCACCAGACTTACCGGCGCTCGAAGCATACATCTGCATCAGGTATTCGTACGCGTCACCGAACAGGTCAATCGAGTTGTCGGCGAACTCGCCCCCAAGCGGGAGGCTACCGATCGCATCGAGCAGCTTCACGAGCTTCTCATTGCGCCTCGCAACCGTACTCCCCAGCTTCGAGCTATTCACGTTCAGATCGTCGAAGAGCCCCTTCAGATCGTCTTCACTGTCGGTGCCCACGGCGGAGCCCTCGATATCGCGAAAGATTGACTCGAGGGTCTCGTTCAGGTTCTCGTTTGATGCAGCCTGCCCCCGCACGTTCTCGAACAGCTCAGATGGCTTAATGAAGAAGCCCTTCTCAGCGACGATCTCATCGCGCGCGAACTCGGCCTCTTCATCTGAGAGGTGGGTGAAGTCAAAGTCGGGTGCGCCTGCTTCGCGCTCACCCTTGTTGATGTAGCTTGTGAGGTTTTCGGAGATGAACCGGTAGAACAGCATGCCGAGCACATACGACTTGAAGTCCCAACCATCGACTGAACCGCGCAGGTCGTTTGCGACCTGCCAGATGGTTTTGTGGAGCTCAGCTCGCTGCTGTTCTTTCATACCCTGTGTCATCGACTTTCTTCCGTGCAGCGTTGCACTATGAACGCGTAGCTGCCTGCAAGCTCTAACCGTATCGTCAGGCACCGACATTCGGTGCTAATGCGAAAACCCCCACTCGGAAGTACCGAGTGGGGGTCATATGGTGGGCCCGGCCGGGATCGAACCGACGACATCCACGGTGTAAACGTGGCGCTCTACCAGCTGAGCTACAGGCCCTCGCTCGCCGAAGCGAACTCCATAATCATATGGGCGTTCACCCCGGCTGCGCGAATCGAGAAATCCCGCGCGCGTCGCGCGTTACGCGATGGCCGCGAGAGCTTCCTTGTACGACGCGAAGTCGCGGGCCTCGCCGGGAGCGGTTTCGAACGCGGCGAGCACCTTGCGGTCTTCGCCGATCACGAAGGTTGCACGCGTGGCAATGCCGGCCTCCTCAACGAAGACGCCGAACTGCTTGGCGACTTCGCCGTGCGGCCAGAAGTCAGACAGGATCGAGAACTCGTACCCCTCGGTCTCTGCCCACGCCTTGAGCGTGTACACCGAGTCGACCGAGATGCCGACGAGGCGAACCTTGCTGTCGGCGAAGATCGACAGGTTGTCGCGCAGCTCACACAGTTCTCCCGTGCAGATCCCCGAAAAGGCGAGGGGGAAGAAGACGAGCGCAACGGGGCCCTCTGCGACGAGCTCTGAGAGAGTCAGTTCTTCACCGTGCTGGTCTGACAGCGTGAACTCGGGGGCCTGGGTTCCTACTGCGAGTGACATCTATGCTCCGTTCTTGACGCGTTGCGCCATTCGATTCTTCGGTCACTCCCACCCTAGCCACAGGGCAGGCACCCGTGCACGGCGAATTTTGTGCGCACATTGACACTTTCAACCATAGAATGCACGCTTTTATCGTGGATATTCGCTAGTCTGGTAGGTGGCCCGCGAATCAGCGGGATCGCCCGTGCCGCACTTGCGCAAGAACCCGCGCAACCCCGGCACGCAGCATGGTGAATGGAGCACAATCTTGGCTGTGAACACACAGGATCCCTACGCGCCGGATCAGGACGATGTGGATCCTCAGGAAACCGCAGAATGGCGTGAGTCACTCGACGCAGTAGTCGATGAGCGTGGCCCCGCCCGTGGCCGCGAGATCATGACGAGCATGCTTGCGCGCTCGCGTGAGCTGCGCCTCGGCGTGCCGATGGTTCCGACCACCGACTACGTCAACACAATCGCGGCGGGCGACGAAGCGCCGTTCCCCGGCAACGAGGAGCTTGAGCGCCGCTACCGCTCATGGATTCGCTGGAACGCTGCGGTCACAGTGCACCGCGCACAGCGCCCCGGCATTGGCGTCGGCGGCCACATCTCGACTTACGCGTCGGCGGCGTCGCTGTACGAGGTCGGATTTAACCACTTCTTCCGCGGGCAGGATCACCCCGGCGGCGGCGACCAGATCTTCATTCAGGGCCACGCCTCCCCCGGCATCTACGCGCGCGCGTTCCTCGAAGGGCGCCTGTCTGAAAAGGATCTCGACGGGTTCCGTCAAGAGAAGTCGCACGAGGGTCACGCTCTGCCGAGCTACCCGCACCCGCGCAGCCTGCCCGACTTCTGGCAGTTCCCCACCGTATCGATGGGCCTCGGCCCCATCAACGCGATCTACCAAGCGCAGCTGAACCGCTACCTGACGAACCGCGGCATCAAGGACGCCTCGGACCAGCACGTCTGGGCGTTCCTCGGCGACGGCGAGATGGACGAGGTCGAGAGCCGCGGCCAGCTGCAGGTCGCAGCTAACGAGGGCCTCGACAACCTCACCTTCGTGATCAACTGCAACCTGCAGCGTCTCGACGGTCCCGTGCGCGGCAACGGCAAGATCATTCAGGAGCTTGAGAGCTACTTCCGCGGCGCAGGCTGGAACGTCATCAAGGTTGTGTGGGGTCGCGAGTGGGACGACCTGCTCGAGCGCGACACCGAGGGTGCGCTGCTGAACGTCATGAACACCACGCCCGACGGTGACTACCAGACCTACAAGGCTGAGAGTGGCGGCTACATTCGCGACAACTTCTTCGGCAAGGACGAGCGCGCCGCTCGCCTCGTCGAAGACATGACCGATGACGAGATCTGGCAGCTGCGCCGCGGCGGCCACGACTACCGCAAGGTCTACGCCGCGTACGCCGAGGCACTCGCCCACAAGGGTCGCCCCACCGTTATTCTCGCGAAGACGGTCAAGGGCTACGGCCTCGGCCCCCACTTCGAGGGGCGCAACGCGACGCACCAGATGAAGAAGATGACGCTTGAAGACCTCAAGCTCTTCCGCGACACCATGCACATCCCCATCACCGATGAGCAGCTCGAGGCAGATCCGTACCAGCCGCCGTACTACCACCCAGGTAACGACGATCCGGCCATCCAGTACATGTTCGAGCGTCGTCGCGCGCTGGGCGGCTACGTGCCCGAGCGTCGCAGCACGCACAAGGAGCTCACTCTCCCCGAGCCCAAGTCTTACGCCATCGCGGCGAAGGGCACGGGCACGCAGGAGGCCGCGACCACGATGGTGTTCGTACGCATGCTCAAGGACCTGATGCGCGACAAGGGCTTCGGCCCTCGCTTCGTGCCGATCGTTCCCGACGAGGCGCGCACGTTCGGCATGGACGCGTACTTCCCCTCGTCGAAGATCTACAACCCGCACGGTCAGAACTACGCGTCGGTTGACCGTGAGCTGCTGCTCGCCTACAAGGAGAGCCCGCAGGGCGTCATGCTGCACGTGGGCATCAACGAGGCTGGCGCTACGGCCGCGTTTACCGCGGTCGGCACCTCGTACTCGACGCAGGGTGAGCCGCTCATTCCCATCTACATCTTCTACTCGATGTTTGGGTTCCAGCGTACCGGCGACGCCTTCTGGGCTGCCGGCGATCAGATGGCGCGCGGCTTCATCATTGGCGCCACCGCCGGCCGCACCACGCTCACCGGCGAGGGCCTGCAGCACGCTGACGGCCACTCGCTCGTGCTCGCGAACACGAACCCCGCGGTCGTCTCGTATGACCCGGCCTACGGCTACGAGATCGGTCACATCGTGCGATCCGGCATCGAGCGCATGTACGGCGGAATCCACCCGGATCCCAACGTCATGTACTACATGACCGTGTACAACGAGCCGATCGTGCACCCGGCAGAGCCCGAGGGCACCGACGTTGAAGGCATTGTGCGCGGTATGCACCGTGTGCAGGCGGGCGAAGCTGACGGCGTGAAGGCGCAGATTCTCGCCTCGGGCGTGGCTGTTCCCTGGGCTCGCGAGGCCGCAGAAATCCTGGCCCGCGACTGGGGCGTCAGCGCCGATGTGTGGAGCGTGACGAGCTGGTCAGAGCTGCGCCGCGACGGCGTCGATGCAGAGAAGCACAACTTCTTGCACCTCGATGAGACCCCGCGCGTACCCTACGTCACGCAGCGCCTGCAGGGCTTTGAAGGCCCCGTTGTGGCCGTCAGCGACTGGTCGACCGAGGTTCCCGACCAGATTCGCCAGTTCGTGCCCGGTGACTACTCGGTGCTCGGCGCAGACGGCTTTGGCTTCTCTGACACGCGCGCTGCCGCGCGCCGCTTCTTCCACATCGACCGCGAGTCGGTCGTGGTGAAGGTGCTGCAGCGCCTCGCTGCGCAGGGCAAGATCGCGGCCGACGTGCCGCGTCGCGCCGCCGCGCAGTACCGCCTGCTCGAGGTCAACGCCGGTACGACCGGCGGTGCGGGCGGGGACGCGTAACACACACCTATGGAGGGCACGAAGGAGCAAGAGCTCGCCTGGCTGCGCAGCATCACAGGCGAGCTCTCCACCCGCACGATCACCCGGCTCGACGACACGCTGCCGTGGTACGGCAACATGCCGCCGAGCCGGCGGTCGGCCGTCGGCCTCGTCGCGCAGACGGGTATCTCCTCGTTCATTCAGTGGTACGAGGATCCGACATCTACGCCGTGGATCGCGTCTGACGTGTTCAGCGCGGCCCCGCGTGAGCTGCTGCGCTCGATCAGCCTGCAAGAAACTCTGCAGCTGATTCGCGTCGTCGTTTCGGTTGTTGAGGAGCGGGTTGCCCCGCGCAGCGAGGCGTTGCGCGAGGCCGTGCTGCACTACTCGCGCGATGTCGCTTTCGCGGCCGCCGACGTCTACGCGCGCGCCGCCGAGGCGCGCGGCCTCTGGGACGCGCGCCTCGAGGCGCTCGTCGTCGATTCGATCCTCACGGGCGAAAGCGACGACGAACTTCCCAGCCGGATCGCGGCGCTCGGCTGGCACGGCGACGGTGAGGTGGCGGTGCTCGTGGGCACCGCCGAGCGCGTCGTCGACGTCGATCAGCTGCGCCGCAACGCCCGTCACGCGGGTGCCGACGCGCTCATTGGGCTGCAGGGCACCCGGCTGGTGCTGGTGCTCGGCCGCGTTGACCCGGCAAGGCTCCCCCAGCACCAGCAGGGCGCGGCTGCAGAAGAGCTCAGCTTCATCGAGATCTCGTCTCGCCTGGCGAGCGGCTTCTCAGACGGCCCCCTGGTGCTGGGCCCCACCGTCGACAACCTGATAGATGCTTCTCGTAGCGCCCGCGCCGCCCTGGCCGGGGTGGCCGTGGCGCGGTCGTGGCGCCACGCCCCGCGGCCCGTGAACGCAGACGACCTACTCCCCGAGCGCGCGCTCGCGGGCGACGGACTCGCCCGGCGCACGCTCATTGAACAGATCTACGAGCCGCTGCAGGCGCACTCGACCGAGCTGCTTGAGACGCTGTGGTGTTATCTCGACAACGGCCGTTCGCTCGAGGCCACCGCGCGTGAGCTGTTTGTGCACCCCAACACAGTGCGATACCGGCTCAAGAAGGTGTCTGAAGTGATTGGTTGGAACGCGACCGGCGCCCGTGAAGCACTGATCTTGCAGTCGGCATTGATTGCGGGTTCCATCGCGCAGCACGGACCGAAACGCCCCACGACACCCAAGAAATGAAGCTATTCCACAATGAATTCCCGAATTTATGGTGGGTTATATGCAGTCATTCCGGTCTCCATCTGAGAAACTGTAAAGCGTGATTGTTATCGCCTGCCCGGGTCAGGGCTCACAGACCCCCGGTTTCTTGAACGAGTGGCTTGCCCTCGACGGTGCCAGAGAGTTTATTGCTGAGGCGTCAGAACGCTCAGGCGTAGACCTCGCTACGCACGGCACCGTGAGTGACGCTGACACGATCAAAGACACCGCCGTCGCGCAGCCGCTCATTGTGGCCGCGAGCCTGCTCGCTTGGCGCGAGCTTGAGGCACGCACCTCGCTCGCTGGCGCAGGCGTCGCGGGTCACTCCGTCGGCGAGTACGCCGCGGCCGCGGCCGCTGGCGTATTGACCCCGGGCGACGCCCTGTCGCTCGTAGGCACCCGCGGCCGCGCAATGGCCGAGGCGGCCGGGCGCGAACGCACCGGCATGGCCGCCGTCGTCGGCGGCGTCGAGGCCGACGTCTTGGCCAAGATCGAGGCGCACGGCCTCACCCCCGCCAACCGTAACGGTGGCGGGCAAACGGTCGCGGCGGGCGCGCCCGAGGCGCTTGCCGCGCTCGCTGAAGACGCCCCGCGTGGCGCACGCGTCATTCCGCTGCAGGTCGCGGGCGCCTTCCACACGAACTACATGGCGTCTGCGGTCCCCACGCTGCAGCAGGCAGCGGCGGGCGTGAGCGTCAATGATCCGGATCGCCCGCTGTGGACCAATGCTGACGGCACGCGTGTCGCTTCGGGCGCGAAGTTTCTTGAGCTGCTCGTGTCGCAGATTGCGCACCCGGTGCGCTGGGACGCGTGCATGGCGAGCTTCCAGGAGGCCGGTATTACCGGACTCATCGAGCTTGCCCCTGCGGGCGCACTCACGGGCATCGCCAAGCGTGCACTCAAGGGCGTGCCCACCGTGGCAGTGAAGACTCCAGCCGACCTCGATGCCGCGATCGCGCTGATCGCCGACACGGCCAACTAAGGCCGACCGAAAGGACTCCCATGGCCCCCCTCGTGCAGCCGACAGGCCCCGCTCACACCCGCATCCTCTCGATAGGTGCGGCACGCGGTGACGTTGACGTGCCCAATGACGACATCGTCGGCCCGATCGACTCCTCAGATGAGTGGATCAGGCAGCGCACCGGCATCATTCAGCGCCGCCGCGCGAGCGAGCACGTGGGAGCGGTCGACCTCGCCGTTGCCGCGGGCGAAGAAGCGATCATCAAGTCGGGCCTCGACCGCAGCGACATTGATGGCGTCATCATTTCGACCATCTCGAACGTCGCGGTCACGCCCTCGATGGCCGCTCTCGCAGCGCACCGACTCGGTCTCACCCCCGCGGCAGCCTTCGACATCTCGGCCGCGTGCGCCGGGTACGTGTACGCCGTGGGGCAGGCCGACGCGCTCGTGCGCGCGGGTAACTGCAAGAACGTGCTCGTCATCGGCGCAGAGAAGCTCTCTGACATCATTGACCCGACCGACCGCAGCATCTCATTCTTGCTCGCAGATGGCGCCGGAGCCGTCATCGTGGGTGCGAGCGACCACACCGGCATCGGCCCCACCGTGTGGGGCTCAGACGGCGAGAAGTGGGACACGATTCGCGTGACCTCCACGTTCCAGGAGTACCGCGAGAACCCCACCGAGGTGGCGTGGCCGACGCTGCGTCAAGACGGCCAGACCGTGTTTCGTTGGGCGGTGTGGGAGATGGCAAAGGTCGCTCGCCGCACGCTCGAGGAATCAGGGATCAAGCCAGAAGAGCTCGCCGCGTTTGTGCCCCACCAGGCCAACCTGCGTATCATCGATGAGTTCGCGAAGCAGCTGAAGCTGCCCGAGTCGGTCATCGTGGCCCGCGACATCGAGATGCAGGGCAACACGTCTGCCGCCTCAATTCCGCTCGCGCTGCACGCGCTGCGCGAGGAGCACCCCGAACTGTCGGGCGGTCTCGCCCTGACCATCGGTTTTGGTGCTGGCCTCGTGTTTGGCGCGCAGGTCGTCGAGATCCCCTAAACTTTTACAGCCACAACCCATATTCAAGGAGAAACAACAATGGCATTCAGCAACGAAGAGGTCCTCGCAGGCCTGGCCGAGCTCATCAACGACGAGACCGGCATCGCCGCAGACGTTGTCGCACCGGGCAAGTCGTTCACCGATGACCTCGACATCGACTCGATCTCGATGATGACCATCGTCGTCAACGCAGAAGAGAAGTTCGACGTCAAGATCCCCGATGAAGAGGTCAAGAACCTGAAGACCGTCGGCGACGCCGTCGACTTCATCGTGAAGGCTCAGGCCTAAGCGTTTTCCCGGCGGGGCGCGATAGCGCCCCGCCCCCAAAACTTTTCACCTACGTGGAGCACTCACACATGACGAAGAAGATTGTCGTTACCGGCATCGGCGCATCGAGCCCCATTGGCGGCACCGCATCCGAAAGCTGGGACGCACTCCTCGCCGGAGCCTCCGGAGCCGCCACCCTCGACAACGACTGGACCGAACAGTACGACCTCTCGGTCGCGTTCGCCGCTAAAGCGAAGGTGCAGCCGGGCGAGGTTCTCGCCCGCCCCGTCGCGAAGCGCCTTGATCCTTCAAGCCAGTTTGCGCTTGTCGCCGCGATGGAGGCGTTTGCCGATGCGGGAAGCCCCGAGCTGCCGCACGAGCGCCTTGGCGTCGATTGGGCAACCGGAATTGGCGGCCTGTGGTCGCTGCTTGACGCGTGGGACACCCTGCGTGAGAAGGGCCCGCGCCGCGTTCTGCCGTTGACCGTGCCCATGCTCATGCCCAACGCCCCCTCCGCCGCCGTGTCGATGCACTTTGAGGCTCGCGCCTACGCGCGCACCGTAGCCTCGGCGTGCGCGTCGAGCACCGAGGCGATCGTGAACGCCTACGAGCACCTGCAGGCCGGCTACGCCGACGTGGTTATCGCGGGCGGATCTGAGGCGGCGATTCACCCGATCACGCTCGCATCGTTCAACTCGATGCAGGCGCTGTCAAAGCGCAACGATGACCCTGCGACCGCGTCGCGCCCGTACGATGTGAGCCGCGACGGTTTCGTCATGGGTGAGGGCGCTGCGGCGCTCGTGCTCGAGACCGAAGAGCACGCGCTCGCGCGCGGCGCGCGCATTTACGCCGAGATCGCGGGCGGCGGCGTAACCGCTGACTCGTACCACATCACCGCCCCCGAGCCCGAGGGCAAGGGAGCCAGCCGCGCAGTTGAGCTCGCGCTCGAACAGGCCGGCGCGACCGCTGCCGACGTGACGCACATCAACGCGCACGCGACGTCGACTCCCGTGGGCGATATCGCCGAGTACACGGCGCTCAAGCGTGTCTTCGGTGATCGCGTACACGAGATTCCCGTGTCTGCCACGAAGGCGGCCACCGGTCACCTGCTCGGTGGCACCGGCGCGCTCGAGGCGATGTTCACGGTGCTCGCGGTGCGAAACCGCGTCGCTCCCCCCACGATCAACCTCACCGAACAGGATCCCGAGATCCCGCTGCAGGTGTCGGGCGAGGCGCAGGCGCTGGGCGATGCCCCGCAGCTGGCGATCTCGAACTCGTTTGGGTTTGGCGGCCACAACGCGGTTCTCGCGGTGCGCTCCTACAACTAATTCTCGTGCTTTGCGCCGCGGCCGCGGCACCCCTGACCCGCGTGGGTTACGGTGTGTTGCGGCCGCGGCGTCTTGCGTGAGCGACTCGCGCTGTCACACGATACGGTAACTATTATGAAGCCCTTTCTGCTCATCACCACGCGCGGTGAAGACACTGAGGCCGCAGATGAGCACGCGGCATACTGCCGTCTCACTGGCCTGCTGCCTGAGGACCTTGAATGGCGCCGGATCGAGTCGGGCCCGCTCGGCCCCATCGACTTCTCGGCGTATTCGGGCATTATTCTCGCGGGCAGCCCCTTCACGGTGAGTGAACCCGATGAGCTGAAGTCGCCGACTGAACGGCGGGTTGAGCAGGAGCTTGCGCAGCTGCTCACCGAGGTCGTGCGACGCGACTTTCCGTTTCTGGGGGTCTGCTACGGGATCGGCACGATTGGTGCGCACCAGGGGGCGCGCGTCGATCGCACCTACGGTGAAAGCTCGCAGGCCGCTCGCATCACACTCACTGACGCGGGCCTTATCGACCCGCTGCTACACCAGTTGCCCGCCACATTTGACGCGTTCGTGGGGCACAAAGAAGCAATCACCGAGGTGCCCGACACGATCACCGTGTTGGCGAGTTCTCCCACCTGCCCCGTGCAGGCGTTTCGCGTGGGAGACAACGTGTATGCCACCCAGTTTCACCCCGAGCTCGATACCGCATCGTTCACGTCACGGGTGCGCGCGTACGCGCACCACGGCTACTTTGAACCGAGCGAGGTAGACACGATTGTCGCGGGCGCCGAACGCGCCGATGTGCGCGCGTCACACATGGTGCTGGGCCGATTCGTTGAAGAATACATTTCTTCTGGCGACCGCTAAGGGACCACATCAGTAGGCTGATTCGTCATCCTGCGCGAGCGTAGCGAGTCGCAGGATCCACAGTTGATTCTGCGACTACGCGCAGAATGACACAGGCCCCGCTGGCGACCGCTAGGGGCGGACAGGGACGCAGGGGCTCTACCAGGGCGAGCTCAACAGCAAGATTGATCGGCTCGCCAGCGCGCTGAGACCGACACTCCCAAACTCCCCCGCGCTCAGCATCAGCGCCGGGCTATCGCCGACCCATGCGGCCAACGCCAGTACGCACGCTCCGCCGAGCAAGATCCAGCCGCACATCGCCAGCCCCACCGAGACTGATCGCCCCAGCATGGCCTGGCCGCTCGCCGTCACGGGCTTGAGCAGGCAGACGAGCGAGAAGGCCAAGGCTCCCAGCGCGACTCCCCCGAACACGTCGCTTGGCCTGTGCCACCCAAACGCGAGCAGCTGCCACCCCACGGCGCCCAACAAAGCCGTGCTGCCGAGTGCCACAATCGCCCTACCGCGGGCCGGCACCGCCCAGATGAGGCCCGCCATGAGCGCCATAAACACGGTCATGTGTCCGCTCGGAAACGTGTTGGGCAGGTCGAGTTCAAAGAGCGCAGGCCTGGTGAGCAGCTGCTGTTTGAGCAGCTGCGACGCGATGATCGCACCGGCGGGAACAACGGTCACCACGATCGCCCGGCGCACGCCGTGTACTGCGAGGGCGATGACGCCCACGATAATCAGCGCTACCGCGACCGAGGGAATCGATACCAGGTTGAGCGGTGGCGGCGGGCTCGTCGTAAACTCGGCCGCGTCGAGCACGCTCTCCTCGGCCCGTTGACCGAGCTCGTTGCGCACTCCGAGCACGTACGAGCCGACACCCAGCGCTGCCCAGAAGATCGTGAACCACAGCGCCCGCCGGCGCCCCCTCACCCTCTGCACGGCGTCGCTCACCGCCCCGCGGCGGCTACGACAGCGGGAGCCGCCGCACGGGCCTGTGCGTCGCCCGTGCGCACCGCCCACAGCGCGAGCGCCGCCGCTGTGGCGACGTTCAACGAGTCGACGCCGTGCTCCATCGGAATCACGACCGAGCGTGCCGCCGAGGCGAGTGCCCTGCGGCTGAGCCCGGGCCCCTCGGTGCCAAACATGAGGGCCAGGCGATCCGGAATATCACCAACAAACTCAGCAAGGTCTTGGGCGTCGTCACGCAGCGCGAACGCGGTGAGCTCGTAACCCTCCTCGCGAAACATCGGGCCCGCCTCGCGCCAGTCTGGCAACCGCGCCCACGGCACCTGCAGCACCGCCCCCATGCTCACGCGCACCGCGCGGCGGTAGAGCGGGTCTGCGCAGCCGGGCGACAGCAGCACGGCATCGACTCCGAGCGCCGCGGCAGACCGAAACACAGCGCCAACGTTCGTGTGGTCGGCCAGGTCCTCGAGCACGACGACGCGTCGCGACGCGCGCAGCAGCTCCACCGGATCGAGCGGTGTCGGCCGGTGCATCGATGCGAGCGCACCGCGGTGCATGTTGAACCCGGTCAGCTGCTCGAGCTGTTCAGAGGTGCCAACGTACACGGGCACGTCGGGGTAAGCCGCGAGCACCGGCTCCATCTGTTCAAGCCACACCTCGGCGAGTAGCACCGCCCGAGGCCGGTGCCCCACGCGCAGCGCACGCTCAATCACCTTGGGTGATTCGGCGAGGTAGAGACCCTCGGCGGGCTCGCGCACCCGCCGCATCGCCACGTCGGTGAGACCCGTGAAATCGGTCAGCTCGGGAGCGTGGATGTCGGTGATGCGAATGATGTTCACGCTGTTACTTCTTCCGTCAAATGCCAGATCACAAACGCTACCGCGTCCTCGACCGCTTCATAGTGCACCAGGTGGCCCGTGCCGGGAATAATGCGCAGCGTCGCCTCGGGAATGCGTCGCTGCAGTTCGAGCTGCTTGGCGAGCGGCGTGATGTCGTCACGGTCACCCGCCACGATGAGCGTCGGCATGGTGTACACCCGCGCGTCTTCAATGACGGTGTGCGACACCGACGCGCGAAACGCGTCGAGTAGCGTCGCGGCATCGGCGAACCGGCTGAAATAGGCGCCGTGTTGCCCGTGAATCCACGCGCGCAGTTCGCGGTCGCGGGTCTTCGCCATGACTTCGCTCATGCCGCGCACGATCGCAGGGTTGCCCAGCAGTGCGCGGGCACCGCGCTCGGGCAGCATCTCGGCCAGCTTGTAGTAGCCAATGGCGAGCTGCGTGAGGAGCGCCTGCGGCCCTTCGAGCGCGGGCGCAGAAATCGGGTTGATCAGGATCGCGCGCACGGGGTCGAGTCCGCCCTTGATGGCGGCTGTCACGACGAGCGACCCAAAGGAGTGCCCTAGGATCGCGAACCCTGTGGGTGCTGTGGCCGCTGCGAATGCGCGCAGCCACTCACCGTAGAGTGCAATGTCGTGCGTGCGGCCGCCGATCGCGGGCGAAGCACCAAAGCCGGGCAGATCAGGCACGATGATGCGCAGCTCGGGCCGCGCCTTGGCGAGCGCCTGCGCGATGCCTTCGAGCCCGTGGTGATCGCCGCGAAACCCGTGCACCATGATGAGGGCCGGGCCTTCGGCGCTGCCGTACTGCCAGGCTTTCGTGGGCGCGCCGAGCACCTCCACGGTCAGATGCTGCGCGGTGTCACTCACTCCCCCATCGTAGCGAGCAGCCCTGGCAGGGTTCTGGGCTGGCCGCCCCAAAGCTCTGGGCCGGGCGTGTCGGTGGCGGCCGATAGCATCGACATAACGAAAGGAACTGACGTGACCAAAACACTTCCCCTCTGGGCCACGCACCTTGCCGTCTTTGACACAGAGACCACGGGCGTTGACACCTCTCAGGCGCGCATCGTGAGCGCCGCCATTGCGCTCCTCGGGCCAGCGGGCGAGGTGCTCGAGCGCTATGACTGGCTTATCGACCCGGGGGTGCCTATTCCCGACGCCGCGGCGAACGTGCACGGCATCACGACCGAAGTCGCGCGCGCCAGCGGCATGGATGCGGCCGTCGGTGTCGCCCAAATCGTCTCGCAGCTGCGCGAAATGCTCGACCGCGGCTACCCCGTTGTCGCCTATAACGCGCCGTTCGATCTGACCCTGCTCGCCGCTGAGGCCGCCAGGCACGGGGTCGCCTGGCCCGAGCAGGTCACGCCCGTGCTCGATCCGCTGCTGCTCGATAAGCAATTTGACCGCTACCGCAAGGGCAAGCGCACCCTCGAGGTCGTCGCGGCTCACTACGGTATCGAGCTTGGTCACGCGCACGACGCGGGCGAAGATGCTATTGCGGCCGGCCGCGTGCTGCAGCAGATCGCTCTCAAGTACGCCGATGTCGCGCCGCCCGAGCTCGACGAGTTGCACGCCGCGCAGGTGGGATGGTCTGCAGCGCAGGCCGAAAACTTTCAGGCCTACATGCGCCGCGCGCGCGACCCACAGTTTGTCGCCGACGGGCGCTGGCCGCTGCGGGCCTAGCTCGCGGGCGGGTACCCGGGCTCGCGGGCTGGGCTCGCACCCGGGCCCCCGGGCTCGCGGGCTTAGCTCGCGGGCCCGCCCGCGTGCTGAACTGCTTTCGCGCATAGCAAAGCGGGGCCGGATCCCAAGGATCCGGCCCCGCTTTGTACGCAGCAGCTGGTTAGGCGCCGAAGCCCTTGAAGCGCTGGTTGAACTTCTCGACGCGGCCGGCCGAGTCCATGATGCGCTGCTTGCCCGTGTAGAAGGGGTGCGATGCGCTCGAGATCTCGACGTCGATGACGGGGTAGGTCACGCCATCAAGCTCGATGGTCTTTGCGCTCGACAGGGTCGAACGGGTGAGGAACGTCTCTCCCGATGCGAGGTCGCGGAAAACGATTGCGTTGTACTCGGGGTGAATCTCGGTCTTCATGAGTGTTCCTTTAAGTTGTTTGCCTGGATGGGAGCGTGTAACAGCACGCTCCGAGGTCTTGGGATGGCGCGGATTACCGCACAGCGATCTAGTTTAGCAGACGTTCGCCAGCGTCGTGCTAGCCACGTGCGGTCGCCGCATAGCGCCCGTTCGTCTCGGTGAGCGCGAGCGGCAAACCAAACGTCGCTTCGAGGTTTTCTGCGGTGAGGGTCGTGCTGATGGGCCCGGCCGCCTGAATGTGGCCGTCGCGCACCATGAGCACGTGCGTGAACCCGGGCGGAATCTCTTCGACGTGGTGGGTGACCATGATCATGGCCGGGGCATACGGCGACTGTGCGAAGCTCGACAGGATCTCGATGAGGCGCTCGCGCGCGCCCAGGTCGAGGCTCGCGCTGGGCTCGTCGAGCAGCAGCAGCTCGGGGTCGGTCATCACGGCCCGGGCGATCATGGCACGCTTGCGCTCGCCATCGCTGAGGGTGCCAAACGCGCTGTCTGCGAACGCCGAGAGGTTCCACTCTGCGAGCACGCGATCGGCCTGCTCAATATCGATCTCGTCGTATTGCTCACGCCAGCGGCCCTCAACCGAGTAGGCGGCGGTGAGCACGACGTTGCGCACGGTCTCCTGCGGCGGAATGCGTCGCGCCGAGGCAGAAGACACGAAGCCGATGCGCGTGCGCAGCTCAAACACGTCCACCTTGCCGAGGCGTTCGCCGAGCACGTCGACGGTGCCGCGTGTCGCGAAATCCTGTGTCGTGGCGAGCTTCATGAGCGTCGTCTTGCCCGCCCCGTTCGGGCCGAGCACCACCCAGCGCTCTGAATCCTCGACCGCCCAACTGACGTTGTCGAGAATCGGGCGTTGGTTTCGCACGTATGAGACATCAGTGAAGCGCAGCACATTGGTCATGAACTACAGCCTAACGACTTCGCGCGCGGGCGCCGGCATGGCACGCTGCATAGACTGGAGTCATGACCGTTGCTCCCCTTGTTGTGCTTGATTGTGATTCGACGACCATTCAGGATGAGGTGATCGAACTCATCGCCGACGCGGCGGGCAGCCGCGAGGCGGTCGCCGAGGTGACCGAGCGTGCCATGCGTGGCGAGCTCGACTTCGCCGAGAGCCTGCGCGAGCGCGTGGCGACACTCGCGGGCACACCCGAATCGGTGTTCGCCGACACCTACGCTCGCGTGCGCCTCACCCCGGGCATCACCGAGCTCATCGCCGAGGTGCACCGCCGCGGCGGCAAAGTGGGCGTCGTCTCGGGCGGATTTCACGAGGTGCTCGACCCGCTCGCGAAAGATCTGGGGCTCGATTTTTGGCGCGCTAACAGGCTCGAAGTGGTCGACGGGCAGCTGACAGGCCGCACCGTCGGCCCGATCATCGACGCCACCGCCAAAGCCGAAGCGCTGCAGGAGTGGGCCGCATCGAGCGGCCTCCCGCTGTCAGCTTCTGTCGCGATCGGCGACGGCGCCAACGATCTCGAGATGATGAAGGTGGCGGCCCTCGGGGTGTCGTTTAACGGCAAGCCCGTCGTCGTAGAGCGTGCCGACGAGGCGATCGAGGCCGATCTGTCGCGCGCGATCCCGCTGCTCGACCGCCTGAGCTAACACGCACGAAGCTGCCTCGCTCAGCTCCGCGCCACACATACGAAGCGCCGCTGGCATCTTGATCCGGATCGAGATGCCAGCGGCGCTTCGTGCTGTGTGTGCTTAGTGCGTTGGGAGTTAGTGGCCCATGCCGAGGCCGCCGTCGACCGGGATCACTGCGCCCGAAATATAGCCCGCGTCATCGCCCGCGAGGAACGATGCCGCGCCCGCGATCTCGGCCACCTGACCGAACCTGGCGGCGGGGATCGAGGCGCGGTACTGCTCTTGCTGTGCCTCGGGCAGAGCCGCGGTCATGTCAGTCTCAATGAACCCGGGAGCGATCACATTGGCGGTGATGTTGCGTGCGCCGAGCTCGCGGGTGAGCGAGCGGGCGAAGCCTACAAGCGCGGCCTTCGAGGACGAGTAGTTGATCTGACCGGGTGAGCCGTAGAGCCCCACGACGCTCGAGATCAGAATGACACGCCCGAAGCGACCCTTCAAGAGCCCCTTCGCCGCGCGCTTCACGACGCGGAAGGTGCCCGTGAGGTTCGTGTCGATGACGCTCGTGAAGTCCTCCTCGGTCATGCGCAGCAGCAGCGTGTCTTTCGTGATGCCGGCGTTGGCCACGACGACCTCAACCGGGCCGTACTCTGCCTCGACCTGCGAGAAGGCCGCGTCGATTGATGCCGCGTCCCCCATGTCTGCGCGCACGGTGAGTGAGCCCGCGGGGCCTTCGCCCGAACGAGCGGTTACGGCTACGCGGTGGCCGTCGGCGAGCATGCGCTCTGCGATGGCATAGCCGATGCCTCGGTTGCCGCCCGTAACGAGAACGGTGCGCGATGTAGTCATGAAGGTCCCTCCGTAGGTGAAAGTCTCGCTCTAGCTTATGCGACCGTCATCGCTGCACCCGATATGGGCAGCGTGGAGTATGAGCCGGGCTTGGGTGAGGTCTCAGCCGAACAAAGTAAACTGGGGTGGTTGAAGAGGGAGCGCATGAGTCAGGAATATCGCGTCACATCGGCGGGTGTGAGTGCGGCAGAGGACCGGTCGCACCGCATGCGCATGTACTTCATTGCCATGGCACTGCGCGTGGTGTGCGTGGTCTCGCTTTTTTGGGTGCACGGCTGGTGGATCATCATTCCCGCCGTCGGCACGGTCGTGCTGCCCTGGTTTGCTGTGATGGTGGGTAATGCCGTCGCGCAGGGCACGCGCGAGGAGTTTGACGCGGCCGAACCCCTCGAGATTCGCGCTCCCGTCGAGCCCGAGGCGGCTCCCGAGCCCGAATTGATCGTGCTCGACGTCGAACCCACACGGCGCAGAGAGCGCCCCGCGCCTGCTGCTGGAGCAGAGACGGCGGCTGCGCCTGTCGCTGAGTCGGAGCCAGAACCTGAGCCTGAGTCGGAACCCGAGTCAGAGCCTGAGTCGGAACCCGAGTCAGAGCCTGAGTCAGAGTCTGAGTCAGCGTCTGACGCCGAGGGCGCAGCG
Organism: Leucobacter faecis; assembly: GCF_054456635.2. Taxonomy (NCBI): domain Bacteria; kingdom Bacillati; phylum Actinomycetota; class Actinomycetes; order Micrococcales; family Microbacteriaceae; genus Leucobacter; species Leucobacter faecis. Next base: position 167,444 of record NZ_JBTJEP020000004.1, on the reverse strand, counting down.
TGAGCGGCGTGATCTCCCCCGGTGTACTCGGCGGGGACGCCGCCCAACGCTTCGAGTGCTCTCGCGCGGGCTGCCGCGACGAAGCAGCCTTTGCGCTGCTGTGGCGCAACCCCAAGATTCACGCGATTGACCGCCGCAAAACCTGGCTCGCCTGCGAGCCACACCTGGAGTACCTGCGCGAGTTTCTTGCCGCGCGCGACTTTCCGCTCGAGGTACGCACCATTGAGGAGCTTGATGACTGACACGCAGACCGTCCAGGCCCAAGGCCCTGGCGTGGAGGCCAGCGCACAGCCTGGCTGGAGCTTCTTGCGTTCTCGCCGCTGGGCGGGCTACTTTGCGATGTTTCTCGTGTTCTCAATTGCATGCGTGTGGCTCGGCAATTGGCAGTTCGATCGCCGCGCCCAGGCGCGCGCCGAGATCGCTCGCATCGACGCGAATTACGGGGCACCTGCTGTCGAGCTGGCCACGGAACTCCCCGACCCTGCAGTGTTTGATGAGAGCGTGCAAAAGTGGCGCACTGTGAGCGTGACGGGCGAGTATGCGGGTGACCCGGTGCTTGCGCGCAACCGGCCAGGGCCCGGCGGCGTCGGCTCCGACCTCATTCAGGGGCTACGAACCACCGACGGTCGCGTGTTCTATGTCAACCGTGGCTGGGTGCCCGTCAACGGCAACGAGGCCGAGGCCGACAACTTTGACACGGCACAGCTCCCCGCGGCCCCCACCGGGCCCGTGACGGTCGAGACACGGCTACGCGCTTCTGAACCCGAAATCACGGGCCGCTCGGCGGGCGAGCGCACGGTAGCGAGCATCGATGTGCCCGCGATCGCGCAGGTAACCGGCGTTGACGGTGAGACCTATCTTGGCGCCTACGGCATGCTCATCACCGAGACGGGCAGTGCCGCGACGGGCAGTGCAGATACGGGAACTGCCGAGCACGGCGTACTGCCCGCGAAGCCCGAGCGCGACGAGGGGCCGCACCTGTCATACGCACTGCAGTGGTACATCTTCATCCTGATCGCGGCGATCGGTGTCGGGTATGCCGCCCGCCACGAGTATCGCTCGCTCAACGCTGGCAGTGATGTGGTGCGCGAGCAAGATCGCCGCACCGCCCTGCGCAAGAAGCGACGGGGCCCCAGCGATAATGATGAAGAAGACGCGCTGCTCGACGAGTAGTTACACACCCTCACGAAGGTGCCCCGCGCATATGCCATCAGCACATGCGCGATACACACGAAGCCCTCACTCTCGCACAGAGACTGAGGGCTTCGGCGTTTAGTGAGCGCCTGTAACGACCAGCCCGCGTGCCCCAACGTCTCGTTACGATAGCTCGATGAGCTCGAGGAAGTCCTTTGACCAGTGGCCCTCGGTAGCCTCCGGCATGATCGACACGCGCTCGGGGCTGAGCGCTTCGACCGCGCCGTGGTCGTGCGACACCAGCACCACAGCGTCGGTGAAGTGCGCCAGCGCATCGAGAATCTCTTCGCGGCTCGCGGGGCCGAGGTTGTTCGTCGGCTCATCAAGCAGTAGCACGTTGGCACTCGAGACCACGAGCATCGCGAGCGCGAGACAGATTTTCTCGCTGCCCAACAGCACGCCCGCTTGCTTCAACACGTCGTCACCGGTGAACACGAACGAGCCGAGTACGCGGTGCCAGAACAAGAGTGCTTCGGTCGGCTCGACACCGATGGCCTCCTTATCGGGAAGTGCGCTTCTGATAAGCTGAGTGGCAGGATTGTGGAAGCTTAGGTCGGAGAAGTTAAGTCACGATGGTCACTTCAAAAAATTTTGCACTCTTGACCGTTAGTGGGCTGCTAGTTTTGGCATCCACTTCTTGCAGCTTCTCTGCGCTTCCAATCCCTGATATGGCCCCCCAAAGCGAATCTGAAAGCAACATAGCACCTGAACCTGCTGACACGACGGACGCTAGTCTTTGTGAGTCCGCCACTGCAGAGTCGATCGAGCTTTTTAGAGCGGCACTAGACCGGGCAGACAGGGCATCTACCCAATCCGAAGTCGATGCTTTCGCTGCTGCGGTACCGGAACTTTTTGGGCAGATCGGGAGGAGTGCCGGAGAAAAGTGCGGCACAGAGGGCAAAGGGGCCATTTATTCCGAGTTGATTGTCTGGCTTTCTGCGGAGGCAGGTGTTCGAGTGGCGAATAGTGCGGCTTTTGCGGAGGGAGCATTGCAAAGTCTCTGCGCAGCTGATGTAGAACTCACTGCTGCAGCAAATCTGGCCTGTATTTAGTAGCCGCATGCTGGGCTTCGGCTGCGCCGTACCAGCACAGCGGAAACCACAGTAAAGAGTTGGCCCGTTCCGCGGCCCGGCAAGGCGCGACCCGAGCATTTTATGCGGACCCGTGACATGTTGCCTTGCCCTGCTTCTCAGGGACAGCGTGAATAAGTATTGGGCGGCATGCCCGGTCATCGGCTCGATCAGCATGAGTGAGTCATGCACCTGCTGCCCATAAGATCGGGCCTCCCCGGCCGCGGCGTCGACGAGGGACACTGTGCGGCACCGGTTGAACAGGTATTGCGTCCGACGGCTGAACCGGGCACTCCATGTGATCGCGGTGCCCCGGGCACGGTGTGACGAGGCTACGCGTGCGTACGTGGAGCAGAGGCATGGTGAAGGGCTGACGCTAAAGGAAGTGCGCCGCTGGTTGAAGCAGCATATTGCACGTCAAGCATTTCGCTGCAGCTGCCCCTCAAATAGCGAGTTGACATACGTCGAAGAATCAGAATCCAACTCCAAGTCCCCACCTCATGCAGGCGATCAGCACTCGTGCAGGAGATCAGCACTCGTGCAGGACCAAAACACTGATTCAGTCCTGCATAAACGCTGATCTCCTGCAAGAGCGAAAATCGGGCGTTGGGTCGTGGATCCTGCGACTCCTTCGTCGCGCAGGATGACGAAGGAGACGCGCAGGATGACGAAGGAGACGCGCAGAATGACGAAGGAGACGCGCAGGATGACGAGTCAACCTATCGGCGCGGCCGCTGAGAACTGTTACGAGAGTTCGATGAGCTCGAGGTAGTCCTTTGACCAGTGGTCCTCGGTGGCCTCCGGCATGATCAGCACGCGCTCGGGGTTCAGCGCTTCGACCGCGCCGTGGTCGTGCGACACCAGCACCACGGCGCCGGTGAAGTGCGCCAGTGCGTCGAGAATCTCCTCGCGGCTTGCGGGGTCGAGGTTGTTCGTGGGCTCATCAAGCAGCAGCACGTTGGCACTCGAGACCACGAGCATCGCGAGCGCGAGACGGGTCTTTTCACCGCCCGAGAGCACGCCCGCCGGCTTCAACACATCGTCACCGGTGAACAGGAACGAACCGAGTACGCGCCGCGCCTCAGTCTCGGTGAGGTGCTGTGACACCGACACCATGTTCTGTAGCACACTCGCCTTTACGTCAAGCGTCTCGTGCTCCTGCGCGTAATAGCCGACCTTGAGACCGTGCCCCGCGATGATCTCGCCCGTGTCGGGCTCGTCCACCTGTGCGAGCATACGCAGCAGAGTGGTCTTGCCCGCGCCGTTCAACCCCAGCACGACGACCTTCGAGCCACGATCGATCGCGAGGTCGACGCCCGCAAAAATCTCGAGCGAACCGTACGACTTCGACAACCCCTGAGCCATGAGTGGGGTCTTGCCGCACGGCGACGGGTCTGGGAACCGCAGCTTCGCGACGCGCTCGACCTGGCGCACATCGTCGAGCCCTGACAGCATCTTTTCAGCACGAGCCACCATCTGGTGCGCTGAGGCGGCCTTCGAGGCTTTGGCGCCAAACCTGGCAGCCTGATCCTTGAGCGCCGAAGCCTTCTTCTCGACGTTCGTGCGCTCCTTGCGGCGTCGCTCTTCGTCTGCCGCGCGCTGGCGCAGATACAGCTTCCAGTTCATGTTGTACACGTCGATGACCTGGCGGTTGGCGTCGAGGTAGAACACCCGGTTCACGGTCTCGCCCACGAGCTCGATGTCGTGCGAAATCACGATCACGCCGCCCTTGTACGTCTTCAAGAACTCGCGCAGCCACACGATTGAATCGGCATCGAGGTGGTTCGTTGGCTCATCGAGAATCATCGTGTCGGCGTCTGAGAACAGAATGCGCGCGAGCTCGATGCGACGCCGCTGACCGCCCGAGAGCGTCTTCAGTGGCTGGTCGAGAATGCGGTCGGGCAGGCCGAGGTTGCTCGAAATCGACGCGGCCTCTGACTCTGCCGCGTACCCGCCGAGCGCGTGAAACCGGTCGGTCAGGTTACCAAACCGTTTCATGGCCTTCTCAGCGACCACCGGGTCGTCTGATGACATGTCCTCGGTCGCCTTGGCAATGTTCTTGGTGAGCGTGCCGAGACCGCGAGCATCGAGGATCCGGTGCCTGGCGATCTGCTCGGGGTCACCGACCCGAGGGTCCTGAGGCAGAAAGCCGAGCTCGCCCGTCACAGTAATCTTGCCCTCTGCGGGCTGCAGCTCCCCCGAAAGGGTGCGCGTAAGCGTGGTCTTGCCGGCACCGTTTCGGCCCACGAGGCCGATCTTGTCACCGGGGTTCACGCGGAAGTTGACGCCGCCCATCAGACGGCGGGCGCCGACGTCAATTGCGAGATCCTCGACGGTGATCACGAGTGGGGCTCCTTAAAACAGCAAACGGCCAGATAGACGAGCCCACCGGGTGGGCAACCTCACTAGTCTACCTGGCCGAGCTGAGCCCGCGGGGCCGGTGCCGTTAGCGACCGGCTCCGAGCGCCGCGGCGTCTGCCCACAGTACCGTCTCGCGGCTGCCAGTCACCCGCGCCGCGGGCACGAGCGGCTCACGTCGCGTACGCAGGTGAGCTACGGCCTCGGCCTTGCCGTCGCCGCAAGCGAGCAACCAGACACGGTCGGCGCGTCGCAGCGCGGGGACACTCAGCGACACCCGCTCGGCGGGCGGCTTCGGCGACTCGCGCACCGCAAACGCGGCGGGGGTCTGTGCCCCCTCCTGCAGCAGGTCATCGCGGCCGGGAAACAGCGAGGCCACGTGAGCGTCCTCCCCCACCCCGCACAGCGCCACATCAATCTGCGTAAGCCCTGCGATGATCGTCGCGTACTCGGCCGCAGCCTCATCGAGCGACAGTTCGGCCGCGCTCGAAGCCACCCTGTGCACGAGTGCCGGATCAGTCTCCACGGCCGCAAACAGCGTGCTGTCTGCCAACAGGTCGTTGCGCTCGGCATCGCCCGCGGGCAGCCAGCGCTCATCGCCCCATACGAACCGCACCCGGCGCCAGTCGACACCCGCCGCCAAGTGGGCTGATGTGCGATCGGCCTGCGCCCGCGCACCGAGCGCCGCGAGCACCGCGGCGCCCGCACGGCCGCCCGTCAAAACGATGCAGGGCACGCTGCCCTCGGCCTGTCGCGTGCGAAACACGCTCAGAATCTCGTCAGCGCATGTAAGGCCCAAGTCTGCGAGGCTGTCAACCTCGCGCACGGTGAGCATCGCTTCGGCAGCCACGGTTACACCGCTACTTCGCTGCGGTCGCCCGACCACAGCGTGTGGAACGACCCTTCACGATCGGTGCGACGGTACGTGTGTGCACCAAAGAAGTCACGCTGACCCTGCACCAGCGCCGCCGGCAGTCGATCTGCGCGCAGGCCATCGTAGTACGCGAGCGACGACGAAAACGCGGGCGCGGGAATGCCGGCCTGCGTGGCCGCGATGACCACGCGGCGCCAGGCTGCCTGGCCGCGCGAGAGGGCGTCTGCGAAGTACGGAGCTGCCATGAGCAACGTCAGCTGGTCATCCGCCGCAAACGCGTCGGCGATCCGGTTCAAGAACTGCGCGCGAATAATGCAGCCGGCACGCCACAGACGCGACACGGCCCCGAGGTCGATGTTCCAGTTGTACTCGGCCGCGCCAGCACGAATTTCGTCGAAGCCCTGTGAGTACGCCACGATCTTCGACGCATAGAGCGCCTGCCGCACGTCCTCGATGAATGCCTCTTCGTTCTCGACCGTAAACGTCTCGCTCGGCCCGGGCAGCGCGGCCGCGGCCGCCCGCTGGCCCGCCTGCGACGAGAGCGAGCGCGCAAATGTCGCCTCGGCGATGCCCGACACCGGCACGCCCAGTGACAGCGCCGTCTGCACGGTCCAGGCCCCGGTGCCCTTGGCGCCCGCCCGGTCGAGGATCACGTCGACGAGCGGCGCGCCGGTCGCCTGGTCCACCTGGCGCAGCACCTCGGCGGTGATCTCCACGAGGTACGACTCAAGCTCGCCTGTGTTCCACTGCGCAAAAATATCTGCAATCTCGGCGGGCGACTTCCCTGTTCCGCGCCGGATCAGGTCGTAAGCCTCAGCGATGAGCTGCATGTCGGCGTACTCAATACCGTTGTGCACCATCTTCACAAAGTGACCGGCGCCGTCGTGGCCAACGTGGGTGACGCACGGCTCACCCTCGGCGACGGCCGCAATGCTCGTAAGGATCGGGCCGAGGGTCGCCCAGGCCTCGTCAGAACCACCGGGCATAATGCTCGGGCCGTTCAGGGCACCCTCTTCGCCGCCCGAAATGCCGACGCCCACAAAGTTGATGCCGCGGGCGCGCATCTCGCGCTCGCGCCGAATAGTGTCGGGGAAATAGGCGTTGCCGCCGTCGACGATGATGTCACCGGGCTCAAACACGTCGGCGATCGCGCTGATCGTCGCGTCGGTTGCCTCTCCCGCCTGCACCATCAAAATCGCGGTACGCGGCTTCGTCAGGCTTGCCGCAAACTCGGCGTACGATGCTGCGGGCACGAAGCCCGCCTCGGGGTGTTCGCCCACGAGCGCTTCGGTGCGGCTGTGGCTGCGGTTGAACACTGCCACCGTGTTGCCCTCACGGCTCGCGAGGTTCCGTGCCAGGTTGGCGCCCATGACCGCGAGCCCTACGACGCCAATGTTTGCTGTGCCTTCGCTCATGCGGGCTGCTCCGTTCGTGTGTGTGCTTCAAGTTGGGCGACGACTCGGCCATACATGGCGTCTTCGTCGAGGATGCGTAGTTCTTCTGCCAGGCACTCGCGCAGCGTACGCCTGGGCAGCACGATCTCGTGCTCGGGCTGGCCCGGCTGGCGCAGAATCGCACGATCCGGAGCGACGCGCTCAAGCTGCGCTCGGCCGTTCGCGCTGTGCAGCGTGACCGAGCGCACGCCACCCAGCGGCGAGTCGTCGCGCTTGAGCGTGCAGTGCGTGGGGACTTCGAGTGCGAGTTCGAGCCAGGCCGCCAAGATGTTCGTGGAGGGTGACTCGGGGCCGCCCACGACCTCCACCTCGGTGACAGGGCCAAACTGCCGCTGATCGAGGATCGCCGCCAGGTACTCCCGCCAGCGCGTCAGCCTGGTCCAGGCAAGGTCGGTGTCGCCCGGCGTGTAGGCGCGCACCCGCTGCGTAAACGCGTCTGAGTGCACGGCGGCGCTGTCGGTGATGCGTCGCTGGGCGATGCGCCCGAGTGGGTGCGCTCCCGGCAGGTACGGCGCCTCCCCCGGCCACCAAACGACGACGGGAGCGTCGGGCAGCAGCAGCCCGTTGACTAGGCTCTCGAGCCCGCTGCACACGTCACCGTAGGCGCGCAGCACCACGACATCGCTCGCGCCAGCGTCTGCGCCCACTCGGATCTCGGCGTCAAGGCGCGCTTCAGGCTCATCGGGCAGCTCGACCAGCACGATCACGCGCATAGGGTGCTCACTCGACGCGTGATTTGCGGCTTCGACGACGGCTTCGTCGATGGGCTCAGTGGCGGCGATGACCAGCGTAAGCACACGGCCCAACGCTGACACGCCACCCTCGAGCCGCAACGACACCAGCCGGTTAGCAATCGCACTGACGTTTGTGTTTGGCAGCTGTACGATCACGGCCGTCTCCAACTTCTACCATCGCGGGCCATGAGGGCGTGCGCCGAATCTGGACCCCACGAGCCGGGCGCGTACTGCTCGGGTTTGTCGGGCTGTGCCGCCCAGAACTCCTCGATCGGGTCCAGGATCTTCCACGACAGTTCCACCTCGGCCTGCCGCGGGAACAGCGGCGCGTCGCCCAGCAGCACGTCGAGGATGAGTCGCTCGTACGCTTCTGGGCTCGCTTCGGTGAACGCGTGGCCGTAGCCGAAGTCCATGGTGACGTCACGCACGCGCGTGCCGGTGCCGGGAACCTTGGCATCGAATCGCATGGTGATGCCCTCGTCGGGCTGTACCCGGATCACGAGCGCGTTGGCGCCCATGTCGGTGCCGTGCGCTTTCGCGAACAGTTCACCGGCCTCGCGCCGAAACACGACAGCGATCTCGGTCACCCGCCTGCCCAAGCGTTTACCGGTGCGCAGGTAAAACGGCACGTCGGCCCAGCGCCGGGTGTTCACAAACAACTTCAGCGCCGCATACGTTTCGGTGTGCGACTCGGGGTTCATGCCGTCTTCTTCGAGGAAGCCGGGCACGAGCTCACCGCCCTGCCAACCGCCCCCGTACTGCCCGCGCGCGGTCGCTTCGGCCAGGTTCTCTGGCAGTCGCACCGCCTCGAGCACCTTCTCCTTCTCGGAGCGCAGGTGTTCTGCACTCAGTGCAATGGGCTCTTCCATCGCGGTGAGCGCGAGCAGCTGCAGCAGGTGATTCTGAATCACATCGCGGGCCGCTCCCACACCGTCGTAGTACCCGGCACGACCACCCACGCCAATGTCTTCGGCCATGGTGATCTGCACGTGGTCAACGTAGTTACGGTTCCAGATCGGTTCGTACATCGAGTTCGCGAACCTGAGCGACAGAATATTCTGAACGGTCTCTTTGCCCAGGTAATGATCGATCCGGAAGATGGAATCAGCGGGAAACGCGTGCTCGAGAGTCTCATTGAGTGCCTGAGCAGAGGCAAGGTCTTCACCAAAGGGCTTCTCGATGATGACGCGGCGCCAGCGCGCGTCGTCGGCCTTCTGGTCGACGAGCCCCGAGCTCGACAGGTGGTGTGCGACCTCAGGGAAGGACTTCGGGGGGATCGAGAGATAGAACGCGTGGTTGCCCATCGTGCCGCGCTCTCGGTCGAGCGCGTCGACGGTGTCTCGCAGCCGCACATAGGCATCGGGGTCGTCGAAGCGACCCTGCACGAAACGAATGCCCTCTGCGAGTTGGCGCCAAGTCTCTTCCCTGAACGGGGTGCGCGCGTACTTGCGTACAGCGTCGTGCACAATCTCGGCGAAATCGCGGTCAGCCCAATCGCGGCGGCTAAACCCGACGAGCGCAAAGCCGGGTGGTAGAAGCCCCCTGTTTGCGAGGTCGTACACCGCGGGCATGAGCTTTTTACGGGAGAGATCCCCCGTCACCCCAAAGATGACGAGGGAGCTGGGCCCGGCGATCCGGTTGAGACGCGGATCGCCGGGCGAGCGGAGCGGATTAGAGCTCACGTGATTAGATCGAGAAACCCAGGGCGCGCATCATGTCGCGCCCGTCGTCCGTGATCCGAGCTGGGGTCCACGGCGGCATCCACACCCAGTTGATGCGGAACGCCGTCACGAGCCCGTCGAGGCACTCGGCAATATCGTTCTCGATGACGTCTGTGAGCGGGCAGCCCGCGCTCGTGAGCGTCATGCTAATCACAAGCGCATCGTGCTCTTCGTCAAACGCCAGATCGTAGATCAAGCCCAGGTCGTAAATATTTACGCCCAGCTCAGGGTCAGAGACGTTCTTCAACGCCTCGATCGCTTGTTCTTTGAACTCTGGATCGATCGACATGGGTGAGACCACCGTTTCGTCAGCCATACGACTAGCTTACGCCTTGGCGAGGAAGCGGTCGTAGCCCTCTTCTTCCAGGCGCGTCGCGAGCTCGGGGCCACCCTGCTCTGCGATGCGACCGTCAACGAAGACGTGAACGAAGTCGGGCTTGATGTAACGCAAGATACGCGTGTAGTGCGTGATCAGCATGACGCCAAGACCGGTGTTGTCCTTGGCGCGGTTGACGCCCTCAGACACGATCTTGAGCGCGTCAACGTCGAGGCCAGAGTCGGTCTCGTCGAGCACTGCGAACTTGGGCTTGAGGAGCTCGAGCTGAAGAATCTCGTTGCGCTTCTTCTCGCCACCCGAGAAGCCCTCGTTCACGTTGCGGTTCGCGAACGACTGGTCCATACGGAGGTTGTCCATCGCGGTCTTGACGTCCTTCATCCACGTACGGATCGCGGGTGCCTCGCCGTCGATCGCGGTCTTCGCGGTGCGCAGGAAGTTGGAGTTGGTGACGCCGGGAATCTCGACGGGGTACTGCATCGCGAGGAAGAGGCCCGCGTGCGCGCGCTCGTCAACGCCCATTTCGAGCACGTCTTCGCCGTCGAGGTGAATCGAGCCGCTCGTTACCTCGTAGCGGGGGTGACCTGCGATCGCGTACGACAGGGTCGACTTGCCCGAGCCGTTGGGGCCCATGATCGCGTGGATCTCGCCCTGCTTGAGCGTGAGGTCGACGCCCTTCAGAATCTCTTTGTCGCCCTGCTCGGTCGTGACGCTGACGTGCAGGTCCTTGATTTCAAGAACGGAAGCCATAGCTTTAAATCTCTTTCGTGATGGTGGGGTCAATGTACACGTCGCCGTCTTCGATCTCGACGACATAAACGGGAACCGGCTCGTAGGCAGGCAGGTTCTGCGGCACACCCGTGGTGAGTGAGAACTGGGATCCGTGCGCCCAGCACTCGAGCGTGTCGCCTTCAACAAAGCCTTCTGAGAGGCTGATCTGGCCGTGAGTGCAGGTATCGCCAATGGCATGCACCACGCCACTCGAATCGAGGACGAGAGCAATCGGCACCCCGTCGATGTCAACCTTTACCGCTTGGTCTTGGGTGAGATCAGCGAGGGCAATTGCTTTCTGCCTGGCCATTACGCGAGCACGCTCTGTTCGAGCTCAGCGTCGATTGCCTGCTGCAGACGAGCCTCAATCTCCTCGTTACCGATGCGCTGAATCACGTCGACGAGGAACCCGCGCACAACAAGCTTGCGCGCCTCGTCTTCTGAGATACCGCGGCTCTGGAGGTAGAAGATGTGCTCTTCGTCGAACCGGCCCGTGGTCGAGGCGTGGCCCGCGCCCGCAATGTCACCCGTCTCGATTTCGAGGTTGGGGATTGAATCGGTGCGCGTGCCCTCGGTGAGGGTCAGGTTGCGGTTCTCTTCGTAGCTATCAGTACCTGCTGCCACGCGGCGGATCAGCACATCGCCGATCCATACGGCGTGCGCACCCTCGCCCTGCAGTGCGCCCTTGTAGGCAACACGGCTGCGGGTGTGGGGAGCGTTGTGGTCCATGTAGACCTGGTGCTCGAGGTGCTGGCCAGCGTCGGCGAAGTATGCGCCGTAGCTTTCGCCGTTGGCGCCCTGCTCATCAAGGTGAATCGAGGGGTTGAGCCGCACGATCTTGCCACCGAGCGAGACAACAATGTGCTGTAGGTTCGCGTCGCGTCCCACCGTCACGTTGTGGCTTGCCAGGTGAACCGCGTCCTCGTCCCACTCCTGGATCGATACGACGGTTAGGTTTGCGCCCGCGCCGACAACGATCTCGACGTTCTCGGTGAGGTTTGCCTGGCCCGTGTTCTCGATGATCACGAGACCCTCTGACTGCGGAGCCGCCTCGATCACCGTGTGCGCGGCGGTCGCCGCGGTGCCGAGCTCCTGGCGCTTAACCGTGACGGTCTGACGCTCGGGGCTTGTCAGCAGAATGTGCTGCGCCACCTGGGCCTGGCCCCACGCGTTCGCGGCGGCCTGATCCTCAGGGATACCAGCGCGGCCCACGAGCTCAGAGTCCATGGGAATGTAGCTCACCTTGAGGCCGTCAGCCTCGCTGATCACGCTCGGCAGCTCGCCGCCGCGCAGTTCGCCGGTCAGCAAGCCCTTGAGCTGGGCCACCGGGGTGAACTTCCAGTTGACCTCGCGGCCGGTGACCTCGGGGAAGTCAGCGACGTTGGTCGATTTGAAACGATCTGAGCGGGTCTGAATCGGTGCCCGATTGTCCCAGTCGCCGTCAGTGTGTGCCTTGAAACCGTGTTGTTCAGTCTGAAGCGTTGACATCTTTAACCGACGGATCCTTCCATGCTCATCTCGATGAGCTTGTTCAGTTCGAGTGCGTACTCCATGGGCAGTTCGCGCGAAATCGGCTCGATGAAGCCGCGCACGATCATGGCCATTGCCTCTTCTTCAGACAGGCCGCGGCTCATGAGGTAGAACAGCTGTTCTTCGCTCACGCGCGTCACGGTCGCTTCGTGTGCCAGCGTCGCATCATCGGTACGAATATCGATCGCAGGGTACGTGTCGCTGCGCGAGATCGTGTCGACGAGCAGCGCGTCACACACCACCGAGTTTGCTGCGTGGTGCGCGTTCGCCTCGACGCGGATCTCACCGCGGTAACCGGTGCGCCCACCGCCACGTGCGATCGACTTCGACAGAATTGACGACTTCGTGTTGGGGGCGAGGTGCACCATCTTGGCGCCCGCATCCTGGTGCTGGCCGGGGCCCGCGAAAGCAACCGAGAGGGTTTCGCCCTTTGCGTGCTCACCGACGAGGTACACCGAGGGGTACTTCATGGTGACCTTCGAGCCGATGTTGCCATCAACCCACTCCATCGTTGCGCCCTCTTCAGCGATCGTGCGCTTCGTAACGAGGTTGTAGACGTTGTTCGACCAGTTCTGGATCGTCGTGTAACGCACGCGTGCGTTCTTCTTCACGATGATCTCCACGACTGCCGAGTGCAGGGAGTCAGACTTGTAGATCGGGGCCGTGCAACCCTCGATGTAGTGCACGTAGCTGCCCTCGTCAGCGATGATGAGCGTACGCTCAAACTGGCCCATGTTTTCCGTGTTGATACGGAAGTAGGCCTGCAGCGGGATCTCGACGTGCACACCCTTGGGGACGTACACGAACGAGCCACCCGACCACACCGCGGTATTCAGGGCCGCGAACTTGTTGTCGCCCGACGGGATGACGGTGCCGAAGTACTCCTTGAAGATCTCGGGGTGCTCGCGCAGCGCGGTGTCGGTGTCGAGGAAGAGCACGCCCTGCTCCTCGAGGTCCTCACGAATCTGGTGGTAGACCACCTCCGACTCGTACTGTGCAGCGACGCCGGCAACGAGACGCTGGCGCTCGGCCTCGGGGATCCCGAGACGCTCGTACGTCTCTTTGATCTCCTCGGGCAGCTCTTCCCAGCTCGTCGCCTGCTTCTCAGTCGACCGCACGAAGTACTTAATGTTGTCGAAGTCAATTTCCGACAGATCAGCACCCCACGTGGGCATGGGCTTGCGTTCGAAGATCTTAAGGGCCTTCAGGCGGCGCTCAAGCATCCACTCTGGCTCATTCTTCAGAGCCGAGATTTCACGCACGACCTGCTCGTTGAGGCCACGCTTGGCTAGCGCGCCGGCCTCATCAGTGTCGTGCCAGCCGAACTCGTACTGACCCAAGCCTTCAAGCTCGGGCCGGTCGATCAATACCTCTGGCATGATCCCTCCCTCATTAGTTCAGTTCCGTTTCGCGAGAAACCCCATGCCGCGCCGAATTAGCGACCCATGCGACTGATGCCGCACTCATCGGGTTCCCTGCCACGGTGCAGTAGTCTGGGCCGCGAACGATGGCGATCCGTAGCGAGAAATTGCCTATCGGATCGACGATCACAACCACAGCTTCCTATTCTACAGTTTTTTGTATGAAAACGGGAGGGGCACGCCCTGCCCCATGGTGTATGTAGGAGCTGCCTGAGAGGAGCCCAGTTGTCTCGCGCGACCACCAGCCATTCACCCGTGAGCAGTCCCCCCGCCACGGGTCACACGATTTCACGCTGGCTGCGCTTCAGCGCGTGGACCTCGTTCGTGCTCAACACTGTCATTATTGCGACGGGCGGGGCCGTGCGTCTCACGGGTTCTGGGCTCGGCTGCCCCGAATGGCCGCTGTGCGCCCCGGGATCGCTCGTGCCCACGGAAGAGCTGAGCTACCACTCGCTCATTGAGTTTGGCAATCGCACCATTTCTGGCCCGCTGCTGGTCTTTGGCATACTCGTGGTGCTTCTGAGCTGGCGCATTCGTCGTGCTCGCCGTGATCTGTTCAGCATGTCGGTGATCGTGTTGGCACTCGTAGTGCTCCAGGCACTCGTCGGCGGCGTCATCGTCTGGATGCACCTGAACGCAAACCTAGTCGCGTTCCACTACGTAGTGTCACTCATTCTGGTGTGCCTAACGGCTGCCTATGTTGCTCGCATGTACGAGGCCGCTGGCCCCCGCGAAATCGTCGTACCCAAGCCGTTTCTCATCACCACGCACATTGCAACACTGGTCATGGCGATCACGGTGTTGTTTGGCGTGATTACTACGGCCTCGGGCCCACACTCGGGAGATGCCACGATTCAGCGGGACGGTGTTGACGCAGTGTTCATGAGCCATGTGCACTCGTGGCCCGGTTACGCCTCCCTCGCCCTCACCATCACGCTCGTCATTTGGGCTGCCGCACAAAAGCTGCGCCCGCTCCGCTGGTTCGTGGCGCTTCTTGCGGTGCTCGTTGTGCAGATCTTAGTGGGTGTCTTTCAGGCGCGCGCCGGCCTGCCGCCATTCCCAGTGGGCGTGCACATGGTCCTTGCGACGCTGACGACCGCAGCGATGACGGTCGCCGTGCTGCGACTCAAGCGCCCAGTCGCGCTCGTGCCCGCCGCTTAGACAGGCACTATACGGTCGCGAGGATCTCGGCGTGCGGCATCAGCAGCCAGCCGTCGGGATCCTCCGCGAAGTGCCTCCAGCCAGCTGCGATCCGTTCGAGCGACGCCCGGTCTGCGAGCCCTAAACGCAGCGCGTTCTCGGCAAACGCAGATTCGAGCGCACGCTCGGCCCACATGCCACCCCACCAGGCACGATCCTCGTCGCTCTCAAAGAGCCACAACGACGCCGAGCAGGTAACGTCTGACAAACCGGCCGCTCGAGCCCAGCGCTTCAAGTGGCGGCCCGCCGCGGGCTCCCCGCTCACTCCGCGGTGTACACGGAGGTACAGTTCAAGCCACTCATCGAGAGCGGGCGAATCGGGCGCCCAAATCACGCCCTCATAGTCGACGTCGCGCACCGCGACCGTACCGCCGGGTGCCGTCACCCGTTTCAGTTCTCGCAGCATGGCAATCGGATCGCCAACGTGCTGCAGCACCTGGTGCGCGTGCACGACATCGAACGACGCGTCAGGGTACTCAAGCGCGTACGCGTCGCCCGTCTCAAACCGCAGATTGGGTAAGCTCGCCCCGTCAAACTCGGCTGCGGCCTTGGCGACTACGTCGGCCGAAGCATCGAGGCCAACGGTGAGCCCCGGGGCCACGATCTGGGCCAGATCGGCCGTGATTGTGCCGGGCCCTGCACCGACATCGAGTACGCGCTGGCCCGCGACGAGCCTCGGCAGCAGGTAAGCTGCCGAGTTCTCGGCGGTGCGCCAGGTGTGCGAGCGCAGCACGCTCGCGTGATGGCCGTGGGTGTATTCGTCTGCCATGCCCGCAGCCTAGCGACTTTCGCGCGCCCGCGCGGGCGCTTAGAAACTGGGCAGTCCAGCGAGCTTGCCCTAGGTGGGTGGGTCGGTACCGTGTCCCAGCCCTCCGGCACCGTCACCACATAGCGCGCCAGTGGCCTCGCACCGCACGCACACAGCGCGAGGAGCTGGGTGAACAGTACACTGAATGCCTCGAGGTGATACTTCTCTGAACCGCGCGAGGGACCGATAGTCGGGTGGCTGGTGGTCTACACGGCGGGGGTCGACTGGTGTGATTGGGGGCAGACCGCGTGAGTCTTGCATCGTCGACGAGGCGGCATCGAAATGACGAGTCGCCACGATAAAAGCGTACTTATCGTGGCGACTCGTTATTTCGATGCATAGTCGTGGTTGCTCGAGGGCGCGGCTACAGGGCAGAACGCATTACTGACCCACGCATCTAGGGGAGGCCGGCGAGATGCGCCCTAGAACGGCAGCAGCGGGTCGACCGCGATCGCGATCGAAAGCACCGAGAGGTATGTGATCGACCCGTGGAACACGCGCATCGGCTTGCCCTCACGGCCGCGAATCGCGCTGCCGTACAGGCGGTGCGCCTCGAACAAGAAGTGCGCCCCGGCGGCGACAGCGACGATCGTGTACACCCAGCCCATCGGGCCAAAGGGGATCAGCAGCAGGCTCGACACGACGGTCGCCCACGTGTACAGAATGATCTGCAGGCCCACGGTCACGCGGCCGCGCACGACCCCGAGCATGGGCACGCCAGCGGCGGCATAGTCGTCGCGGTAGCGCATCGACAGCGGCCAGTAGTGTGCCGGGGTCCACAAGAAGATGATGAGGAAGAACACCCAGGCAGCCCACCCGAGCGTGCCGGTGACGGCGGCCCAGCCGATGAGCACGGGGAAACAGCCTGCGATGCCGCCCCAGATAATGTTTTGTTCGCTGTGGCGCTTGAGCAGCAGCGTGTAGATCACCACGTAGAAGAAGATGGCGCCGGCGCCGAGCGCGGCAGCGAGCCAGTTCGTGGTGAGTGACAGCCACACCACCGAGAGTACGCCCAGCACCCACGAGAAGATCAGCGCGTTGCGATCAGAGATCTCGCCCGTGACGAGCGGCCGGTTCTTGGTGCGCTTCATCTTGCGATCCATGTCGCGGTCGATGTAGCAGTTGAATGCGCCAGCAGACCCGGCGCTCAGCGCGCCACCGATGAGGGTGGCGAGCACGAGCCAGAGGTTCGGCAGCCCGCCCTCTGCGAGAATCATCGCGGGCACGGTCACGACGAGCAACAGCTCCATCACTCGCGGCTTGGTGAGCGCGACATAGTTCTTGATCGTGCGCCCAATCGACCGAGGGGTCTTGGGAACCTGAACATGAGCTTCATTCTGGGTGGACATCACACCCCATGGTACCTGTTCAACTCTGTAGGATCATTGAGGGTGCGTATTCACGCGCGCGTAACGAGGAAAGGTTTGCCTTGGGTAACGAACTTCAGTGGGATGAGCTCGACAATAAAGCGGTAGACACCGCCCGCGTGTTGGCGGCCGACGCCGTCGAGAAGGTGGGTAATGGTCACCCCGGCACAGCGATCAGCCTGGCACCGGTGTCGTATCTCTTGCACCAGAAGGTCATGAACCATGACCCCGCCGACCACAAGTGGGCGGGGCGCGATCGTTTTATTCTGTCGATCGGCCACTCGTCACTCACTCAGTACGTACAGCTATACCTGGGCGGGTACGGGCTCGAGCTCGACGACATTAAGGCACTGCGCACATGGGGTTCGAAGACCCCCGGCCACCCCGAGTACGGCGACACCGACGGGGTCGAGATCACCACCGGTCCGCTCGGCCAGGGCCTCGCGTCGGCCGTCGGCTTTGCGTACGCGGCCCGCTACGAGCGTGGCCTGTTCGACCCCGAGGCCGCGCCCGGCACGAGCCCCTTCGACCACAACATCTACGTGATCGCGGGCGACGGCGACCTGCAGGAGGGCGTGACCAGCGAGGCTTCGTCGCTGGCGGGTCACCAAGAGCTCGGCAACCTGATCGCGATCTACGATTCGAACCAGATCTCGATCGAAGACGACACCGACATCTCGTTCTCTGAGGACGTGGCGAAGCGCTACGAGTCGTACGGCTGGCAGGTCATCGAGGTTGACTGGAAGAAGACCGGCGCCTACGTTGAAGACATCGTCGAGCTGAACGACGCGATCGAGACGGCAAAGGCCGAGACCGGCAAGCCGAGCCTCATCATCCTCAAGACCATCATCGGCTGGCCTTCACCTGGCAAGCAGAACACGGGCGGCATTCACGGCTCGAAGCTCGGGGCCGACGAGCTCGCTGGCCTGAAGACCGCTCTGGGCTTTGATCCGGATCAGCATTTCGCCGTAGCGCCCGAGGTCATTGAGCACACTCGCCTCGCCGTGGCCCGCGGTGCCGAGCGCCGCGCCGCTTGGCAGGAGCGCTTCGATGCTTGGGCCGCCGCGAACCCCGAGCGTAAGGCACTGTTTGACCGACTCGAGGCGCAGGAGCTGCCCGAGGGTGCACTCGAGGCGCTGCCCGAGTTCGAGACCGGTTCGAGCATCGCGACGCGCGCCGCCAGCGGCAAGGTGCTCGCGGCCCTTGGCCCGATCATGCCCGAGCTGTGGGGCGGCTCTGCAGACCTCGCAGGCTCCAACAACACCACGATTCCCGGCGCCGCGTCGTTTGTGCCCGCAAACCACTCCACTTCGACCTGGACGGGTAACGAGTACGGGCGCGTGCTGCACTTCGGTATTCGCGAGCACGCCATGGCCGCGATTTTGAACGGCATTCAGCTGCACGGCAATACGCGCAGCTACGGCGGCACGTTCTTGCAGTTCGCCGACTACATGCGCCCCGCTGTGCGTCTCGCCGCCCTCATGAACGTGCCCAGCGTCTTCGTGTGGACCCACGACTCGATCGCCCTGGGCGAAGACGGTCCGACGCACCAGCCAGTGGAGCACATGGCCGCGCTGCGCGCGATTCCGAACCTCGCAATGGTGCGCCCCGCCGACGCCAACGAGACCGCTATCGCGTGGCACGAGGTGCTGAGCCGCCACGCGGGCCCCACCGGCCTCGCGTTGACGCGCCAGAACGTGCCCGTGTTTGAGGGCACCGCGACCGACGCGGTGCGCCGCGGTGCGTACGTGCTCGCAGATACCCCGACCGGGCAGCTTGACGTGATCATTATCGCGACGGGCTCCGAGGTGCAGTTGGCTGTCGAGGCGCGCGAGCGTCTCGCCGCTGAAGGCGTAGGCGCGCGCGTTGTGTCGGCGCCCTGCCTCGAGTGGTTTGCTGAGCAGACCGCTGAGTACCGCGCCGAGGTGCTTCCCGCCAGTGTGAAGGCCCGCGTGAGCGTTGAAGCCGGCATTTCGCTGGGCTGGGAGCGCTACATTGGCGACGCCGGCCGCTCGGTCTCGATCGAAACGTTTGGCGCTTCAGCCGACTACGAGACCCTGTTTGAGAAGTTTGGCATCACCACCGACGCCGTGGTCGCCGCCGCACACGACAGCATCGCCCAGGTCTAATCCGGGCACCCGGTGTGGCACGGCCCTGCGCCGTGCCACACCCCCAAAGCCAACACCCCCTATCAAGAACGGAGACGCATTCTATGACGAATTTGCGTACCCAAGCGCTCAGCGATGCTGGCGTAAGCATTTGGCTCGACGATCTCTCGCGCGAGCGCCTCGAAACCGGCAGCCTCGTGAAGGCTGTTGAAGAGCTCAACGTGGTGGGCGTGACCACGAACCCCACCATTTTTCAGAAGGCCATTGGTGCGGGCATCGGTTACGGCCCGCGCATCGCCGAGTGCGCACGCCAGGGTCTTGACGTCGACGCCACCATCACCGAGCTCACGAGCGCCGATGTGGCCGATGCCTGCGATGTACTGCGCGGCGTATATGACGCCACCGCGGGCCGCGACGGCCGCGTCTCGATCGAGGTCGAGCCGAACCTTGCGCGAGACACCGCGGGCACCGCACAGCGTGCCAAGGAGCTGTGGGCGAAGGTTCAACGCCCCAATGCGATGATCAAGATTCCCGCCACGCGCGAGGGCCTCGAGGCCATCACTGAGGCGACCGCGGCGGGCATCAGCGTGAACATCACACTGATTTTTAGCCTCGAGCGCTACCGCGAGGTCATCAACGCTTACCTCACGGGTCTCGAGCAGGCCCGTGAGGCAGACCACGACCTGTCAACCATTCACTCGGTCGCTTCGTTCTTCGTATCGCGCGTCGACACCGAAGTTGATGCTCGCCTCGAAAAGATTGGCACGGCCGAGGCGCTCGCGCTCAAGGGCAAGGCAGGCCTTGCGAATGCTCGCCTCGCATACGAGGTCTACGAAGAGTCGTTCGCGAGCGAGCGCGCGGTGCACCTCGTGTCACTGGGCGCGAATAAGCAGCGCGCGCTGTGGGCTTCGACCGGCGTGAAGGATCCGGCGCTGCCCGACACGCTCTACGTGACCGGACTCGTCGCCCCGAACGTCGTCAACACGATGCCCGAGGCCACGCTCGAGGCCGTGGCAGATCACGGTGACTTCGCAGACGCCGCCACCGTTGTTACGAGCTCCTACGCCGAGTCGAACCAGGTGCTCAACGCACTCGACGGGCTGGGGATCGACTACGCCGAGGTGACAGAGCTGCTCGAGACCGAGGGACTGTCGAAGTTCGATGATTCGTGGGACGACCTCACCGCTACGGTTGAGGCGGCTCTGAAAGCGCAAAAGTGACCGCCCAGCCTCTCGCTGAGGTGCACGTGCGCATCGCCGATCACCTCACCGCTACCCCCGTGTTTCGTGACGCCCTCGCCGCACTCGTGCGCGATCAGGTCGCGAGCCGCACGTTCGCGCTTGACGCGACCCTGTGGGGCAAGGCTGCACAGCCCGAAGCTCAGGTGAGGCTCGGGTGGACCAACGTTGACGCGGCGGCGGCCGAGCTGCTGCCGCGCATCGCGGCGCTGCGCGCCGAGTTCGCGGCCCAGGGCGTCGATCGCTTTGTGCTCTGCGGCATGGGCGGTTCGAGTCTCGGCCCGGCCGTGATCGCGCAGTGGGCCGGCGTCGAGCTCACGATGCTCGACTCGACCGACCCCGCCGCCGTGGCGCGTACGCTCGCGGGCGATCTCGCTCGCACGGCCGTCATCGTGAGCTCGAAGTCGGGCAGCACGATCGAGACTCGCAGCCACCTCGACACCTTTGAGCAGGCGTTCGAAGCCGCGGGTATTGAGCCGGGCAGCCGTCTCGTGATTGTCACCGACCCGGGTTCTCCCTTCGAGGGCGAATCACGCGACGCGGGCCGCCACGTGTTTCTGGCCGACCCCAATGTGGGCGGGCGGTTCTCGGTGCTCACGGCGTTCGGGCTGGTGCCCGCGGGGCTCGCAGGCGCCGACGTCGCGGGCCTCGTACGCGAGGCCGATGCGGTACGCACGTTACTCGGCGAGGACTCCCCCGCGAACCCCGCGCTGCAGCTCGCTGCCGCCATGTTCGCGGGTCTCCCCGCAAGGTTTGTGCTCGCCCTCGACGAGGCACCCTCGGCTCGCTGGGGCCTCGGCCGCTGGGCCGAGCAGCTCGTCGCCGAGTCGACGGGCAAAGAGGGCCTCGGGGTGCTGCCTATCGCGCTGCCCTCCGATGCGCCTGAGTTCGCGGCCGTACCGCCTTGCGTCGTCACCGCACGGGTCGCCGGCCCTGGCGCTGAGGCGGCAGAAGCGGCAGCGACGACAGCGACGGCAGAGGCCGGATCCGGAGCGCGAGACCTCACGGTCTCGGGCGCGCTCGGTGCGCAATTTCTTGCGTGGGAGCTCGCGACCGCGGCGCTCGGCCGGCTCATGGGCATCGACCCGTTCAACCAGCCCGACGTGGAGTCGGCGAAGGTTGCGGCACGCGCCGCCCTCGCCGAGGCAGAGTCCGTCGCCGCTGATGACGCAAGTGCGGCCGCGGCCACACGAATAACTGCGTCCAAGGGGAACACCACCGTGCTCGCGAAGCCCGCTGGTGCCACGGTAGAGACCGCCGCTGACATCGTGCGCACCCTGCGCGCGATGACTCCCACAGACGGTTACCTCGCGGTGCAGTGCTACGTTGACCCGCAGGGGGCGCTGCGCGCACCCCTCGAGCTGCTGCGCACGCGCCTCGCCACCGCCCTCGGGGTACCCGTGTCACTCGGCTACGGGCCCAGCTACCTGCACTCTGTCGGGCAGCTACACAAGGGCGGGCCGGCGCTCGGCGCGTTTTGGCAGCTCACTGATCCGGGGTCTGAGGATCTCGCGATCGCGGGCGCCGAGAGCAGCTTTGGCACGCTGCTGAGCGCGCAGGCGCGCGGAGACCGCGGTGTGCTCATTGAGCGGGGCAGGCCCGTGCTCGCTCTAGCGCTCGCGCCGGGCGATGCGAGCGTGCTCGAGCAGGTCATCGAGCTGCTCGCGTAGCGACCTCTCCTGGCACGCTGCCGCGCCTAGCATTCGGCCGCGTACAGCAAAGCGGGCGAGACCAAAAGGTCTCGCCCGCTTTGCTGTATCTAGCTCGGTCTATGCCTTGCTGCGTGCCGTGCCGCGACGTGCGCGCAGCTTCTCGAGGGCGGCGTCAAGCAGTTCGACGGCCTCCTCCTCGGTGCGGCGCTCCTTCACGTAGGCGAGGTGCGTCTTGTACGGCTCGTTCTTGAGCACCTGCGGCGGGTTCGCCTGGTCGCGGCCCGCGGGGAGGCCCGAGGCCGGGCAGTCGATCTGCTCGGGAATGTCTTCGGGCGAAACATCTGATGCGAAGTAACGCACCGTTTCGTTTCCGAGGGCATCCCAGTATGAAATTGCCGTGCGTTCTGCGCGTGCGCCGTGATCCATCTCCCCCATGGGGCCCGATCCGACACGTGCGCCGCGAATGGCGTTACTGCCTGCCACTAGAAACCTTTCTTTCGAGTACGAACGTGTGCCCGACGCCTCACAGGCGCCGGGCACACGTGTGATGAAGCTTTAGAGCGAGAACCGCTCGAGCAGCCCCAGGCCCACGATGGAGGCCACCCACACCACCGACACGATCACGGTGATGCGGTTCAGGTTGCGTTCGGCGACCCCTGATGAGCCGAGGCTCGAGGTCACACCGCCACCAAACATGTCAGACATGCCGCCACCCTTGCCCTTATGGAGCAGAATGAACAGCGTCAGCAGGAGGCTCGTCAGCACGAGGATGACGATCAGGGCGATCTTAAAAATGAGCACGCGAGTGACCTTTCACGGGTTGCGGGCGTGGAAAACCTACGCCCCAGTATAGTCGGGCTACCTAGGCGCCCGTGACGTGCTTGCGAAACTGCGCGATCCGCGAGAACTCATCGGCTTTGAGGCTTGCGCCACCGATGAGCGCGCCGTCAATGTTGGGCTGCGCCATGAAGCCCGCGATGTTCTCGCTCGAGACCGAACCACCGTACAAAATGCGGGTCGCGTCTGCGCGCTCGTCTCCCACCACATCGCGCAGGGCTGCGCGCAGCGCCGCGATAACCTGTTCGGCTTGCTCGGCTGACGCCGCCTGGCCGCTGCCAATCGCCCAGACCGGTTCATACGCAATCACAAACTCGGCCCCCGCGGGGAGCTTCGCGACCGCAGCCGTCATCTGAGCGAGCGGGATCGCGGCCGGGCCGTGCTCTTCAAGGTCTGCCGCGGTTTCACCGACGCAGATCACGGGTACCATGCCAGCGTTGCTGGCCGCGGCGGCCTTTGCCCCGATCAGCTCGTCGGTTTCGCCGTGCCCGTTGCGACGTTCAGAGTGCCCCACCAGGGCGTACCGTACATCGAGCTTCGCAAGCATCGCCGCCGAAATGTCACCCGTGTATGCGCCCGCCGCCTCGGGCGAGAGGTCTTGCGCACCGAGCGCCATCGGCAGCTTGTCTGCGGTGAGCAGCGTCTGCACCGATCGCAGGTCGGTGAACGGAGGAAACACGGCGACTTCGACGTCACTGTAATCGTGCCGGGCGTCCTTCAGTGACCACGAGACCTTCTGCACAAGCGCAATGGCCTGCAGGTGGTCGAGGTTCATCTTCCAGTTGCCCGCAATGAGGGGTGTACGTTGTGCTTCGCTCACGCGAGCACCTCCAATCCTGGCAGCTGCTTACCCTCGAGAAATTCGAGGCTCGCACCGCCGCCGGTAGAAATATGTCCAAAATCGGTGTCGGCAAAACCGAGGGCGCGCACGGCTGCAGCCGAGTCGCCACCACCCACGACGGTGAAGCCGTCGGTGTCTGCGAGCGCCTGCGCGACGGTGCGAGTGCCACCCGCGAATGCCGCCATCTCGAAGACGCCCATCGGGCCGTTCCAGAAGACGGTGGCAGACTGGCTGATCACCCGCGCGAACTCGGCGGCCGAGTCTGGGCCAATGTCAAGGCCGATGCCCGTTGCACCAAAGCTCGACTGACCGATCGCGTCTGCCGCCACGGTCTCGTGTGCGGCGTCTGCCGCGAAGGCCGCTGCCACGACCACATCGGTCGGCAGCACGATGCGTACGCCGCGGCGTTCGGCCTCGGCCAGGTAGCCGCGCACGGTGTCAAGCTGGTCTTCCTCGAGCAAGCTCGACGCAACGTCGTGCCCCTGAGCCGCGAGGAACGTGAAGAGCATGCCGCCGCCAATGAGCAGCGTGTCGACGCGTTCGAGCAGGTGGGAGATAACGCCCAGCTTGTCTGACACCTTCGAGCCGCCGAGCACGACGGTATAGGGGCGCTCGGCGCGTGCGGTGAGGCGCTCAAGCACCTCAAGCTCTGCCGCGACGAGACGGCCCGCCGCGCTCGGGAGCACACCCGCGAGTTCGGTGACGCTCGCCTGGCGGCGGTGCACGACACCAAAGCCGTCAGACACAAACGCGTCTGCGTGCTCGGCCAGCTGCTTCGCGAACGCGAGACGCTCCTCCTCGTCTTTGCTTGTTTCGCCCGGGTTGAAACGCAGGTTTTCGAGCAGCACGACATCACCGTCAGTAAGCTCGGTGATCGCGGCACTTGCGTCTGCGCCTACGGTTTCACCGACAAAGCGCACGGGGGCTTCAAGCAGCTCGCCCATGCGCGTAGCGACGGGGCGCAGCGAGTAGCGCTCTTCTGGGGCGCCCTTGGGGCGGCCTAGGTGGCTAATGAGTACCACGCGGGCGCCCGCATTGCGCAGCTCCCGAATCGTGGTGAGTGAGGCGCGAATGCGGCCATCGTCGGTGATGACGCCTTCAGAGAGCGGGACATTGAGGTCGCAGCGAACGATCACGGTCTGTGAACGCAGCGAACCCAGTGATTCAATAGTGCGCATGTGGTGCAGAAGTTCCTTCGGGTTGCATAACAGCGCCCCGGGGCCCGCGCGTGCGAGCCCCGGGGTACTTGAACGGGTTAGATCAGGCCCGGCGTCTGAGCGCGTGCAGCTTCGAAACGCTTCGCGACGTCCTGCCAGTTCGCGATGTTCCAGAACGCCTTGACGTAGTCAGCGCGCACGTTGAGGTAGTCCAGGTAGTACGCGTGCTCCCACACGTCGAGCATCAGCAGCGGCACGGTGCCAGCGGGGAGGTTGCCCTGCTGGTCGAACAGCTGCACAATGTTGGCGCGCTGTCCGAGCGCGTCCCATGCGAGCACTGACCAGCCCGAGCCCTGCACGCCCATGGCCGAGGCCGTGAAGTGCGCCTGGAACTTCTCGAACGAGCCGAAGAACTCGTCGATGGCTGCTGCGAGCTCGCCCTCGGGGCGGTCGCCACCCTCGGGCGACATGTTGTTCCAGAAGATCGTGTGGTTGACGTGACCGCCGACGTTGAACGCGAGGTCCTTCTCAAGCTTGTTCACGTTTGCGAGGTTGCCCGACTCGCGGGCTTCTTCGAGTGACACGAGCGCAGCGTTCGCGCCGGTGACGTACGCCTGGTGGTGCTTCGAGTGGTGCAGCTCCATGATCTTGCCGCTAATGTGCGGCTCGAGCGCCGAGTAATCGTAGGGAAGATCGGGAAGTGAGTAGGCAGCCATAGGGGCCCTCCAATCGCAGTGACGAACAGTTGTCACTGCCCAGTCTACGCCTCTCACGACGAAGACAGCCGGGGGCCCGCCGTCGATTTCTCGACGGGCGGACCCCCGGCTTCGATCAAGCGGCGCACACGCGCGCAGCCTGGCGAATCAACCTAGCGGTGTGACCGCTTAGTCGATCACCTCGGGAAGACTCGCCTCGGTGCCTGGGATCCCACGCGCCTCGGCCTCCTTGTCGGCCATCGCCAGCAGACGCCGGATCCGGCCCGCAATCGCGTCCTTCGTGAGCGCGGGCTCTGCGCGCGCCCCCAGATCGTCGAGGCTCGCCTCGCGATGCGTGAGGCGCAGCGTGCCAGCGTACTTCAGGTGCTCGGGCACCGCATCGCCCAGGATCTCGAGCGCGCGCTCGACACGCGCGCACGCCGCCACCGACGCCTGCGCCGAGCGGCGCAGATTCGCATCGTCAAAGTTCACGAGGCGGTTGGCGGTCGCGCGGGTCTCACGCGCGCGCTTGAGCTCCTCCCAGCGCGTGCGAGCCTCCTCGGCCCCCATCACACCGAGCATCTGCCCGATAGCGTCTGTGTCGCGCACGATGACACGGTTTTGGCCGCGAATTTCACGGCTCTTCGCGTCAACACCGAGCCGGCCTGCGGCGCCCACGAGCGCCATCGCCACCTCGCTCGTTGGGCATGCCAGCTCGAGGCTCGCTGAGCGACCGGGAGCGGTCAGGCTGCCGCGGGCGAGAAACGCGCCACGAAGAATCGCAGCGAGCTCGGGCTGAGCGCCCGTGGTGAGGCGGTTCGGCAAACCGCGAATCTGGCGCCGGCGCTGGTCGAGGAGGCCCAGCTGACGCGCGAGCGTCTCACCGTCAATGACGCGCACCAAGAACTGGGGTGCGCCCGGCCTGGTGGTCGACGGCGGCAGTTGCTTCGCATCAGAGCGCACACCGTAAAGCTCGGCGAGGTCCTTGCGCACACGCTGCACGATCTGAGGCGTGTGCAGCTCAACTTCAAGGGCAATGCGACCCGAGATCGAGTGCAGGCCACCCGCAACCCGCAAAACGGTCGCGACCTCAGCCATGCGCTCGCTGGTGCGTTGCACCTGGACGCGAACGAGCTCGTTCTTAACCTCGGGGGTAGACAGCACGAATAGGGATCCTCTCAAACAGGAAGGCGAAAAAGAAACGGGGCGGGCGTGAACGCGAACGCGTCTTATTCGCGACCGAGGTCGCGGTGACGCAGACTCACGCTGACGCCCGGAAGCCCGGCGAGGCGATCCGCTAATTCACGGGCCGTCGCCACCGAACGGTGCTTACCGCCGGTACAGCCGACTGCGAGCGACGCATGCCTTTTGTTTTCGCGCTGGAATCCCGCGAGAACTGGCGTGAGCGCCGCGACGTAGTGGTCGAGGAACTCTGCCGCGCCATCGCGACTGAGTACATAGTCTTTCACCTCGGCATCAACGCCGGTTAGCGCCCGCAGGTCGGGCTCCCAGAAAGGATTGGGCAGAAAGCGCATGTCGGCCATCAGGTCGACGTCGGTGGGAGCACCATACTTGAAGCCGAAGCTCACGACCGACAGTTGCAGGCCCGGCGTATCTTCGTCTGAGAAGAGTTCGCGCGTGGCCGTCGACAGATCGTGCACGTTGTAACGTGACGTGTCGATCACAACATCACTCGACGCACGCAGCTCTTGCAGCCGCTCACGCTCGAGACGGATTCCCTCGAGCAGGCTGCCCGATTCACCCTGCAGCGGGTGGGGCCTGCGCACGGCCTCATAGCGGCGTACGAGTATCTCGTCTGTCGCGTCGAGAAACACGACACGCACGGTGGCGGACTCACGCAGCTGCGTCACGGTCGCTTGAATATCTGCAAACAGGTCGCGGCCACGCACGTCAATGACCGCCACAATGCGCGGTAGCGCACCTCCTGAGCGGTCGGCCATGTCTGCGAGCGTCTTCAACATGGCCAGCGGGAGGTTGTCTACGACGTACCAGCCCAGGTCCTCAAGGGTGTTGGCGACGGTGCTGCGACCGGCACCAGACATGCCGGTGACGATAAGAATCTCCTGTTTTGAGACCGTCTCGTTCACTCAGCACCTCCCTCGTTCGTTTCTAATGCTTCGTCAATCTTAGCGTCAGCTGCGCCGTCGCGCGCGCCGGTTTCACTCAGGTGGCTAAGAACTGCATCTGCAAGCGCTTGTCCGAGGCCCGGCACGGAGCCCAGTTCTTCGCGTGAAGCGGCGCGCAGTCGGGCAACTGACCCAAAGTGTTTGAGCAGCGCTGCCACCCGTTTGGGCCCGAGCCCCGGCACCTCGGCGAGCTGACTGGTGATCGCGGTACTGCGACGCTGCCGCTGGAAGGTGATGGCGAAGCGGTGCGCTTCGTCACGCACGCGCTGCACAAGAAACAGCGCCTCGCTCGTGCGCGGCAGGATCACGGGGAACGGATCGGCGGGCAACCACACCTCTTCGAGGCGCTTCGCGATGCCGCACAGCGCAACATCATCGATGCCGGCTTCTGCGAGCGCGCGGGCGGCGGCTTTGACCTGCGGTTCGCCACCGTCGACAATGAGCAGCTGCGGCCTGTCACGATAGATTCCGGTGGGCGCTTCGCCCGCCTCACGAGCCTGGTTCAGCTGCGCGGCCCGGCGCGAGACCACCTGATAGATCGAGTCAGTGTCGTCGGTCGTTTCTTCGATGCGGTACTTGCGATAGGCGCCCTTTGCGGGCAGCCCGTCTTCAAACACCACGAGCGAAGCCACGACTCCCGTGCCCTGCAGGTGCGATACGTCGATGCACTCAATGCGCAGCGGCGGTTCGGTCATATCGAGTGCCTGCTGCAACTCTGCGAGCGCGTCGGTGCGGGCCGTAATATCGGCCGCACGCTTCAGCTTGTACCGAATGAGGTGCTCCCCCGCGTTGAGCACCGCGCGTTCGAGCAGCTGCGCCTTGTCACCGCGCTCGGGCACGTGCACGCTCACTCTGCCACCGCGAGGCCTGCGTGCGCTGAGCGCTGCCTCGAGCTCGGGCTGGTTCGCGGGCCCTCGCGGCACGAGCACCTGCGCGGGCGGCACCCGGTCGCCGTCATAGGCCGACTGGATCACCTGTTCAAGCAGCGTCGCGGGCGAATCATCGAGCTCGACATCGACGATCCAGCTGCGTTCGCCCCGGATCCGGCCGCCGCGCACGATGAACTGGTGCGCGGCAGCCGCCAGTTCGTCTGAGCGCAGCCCAAACACGTCGACGTTCACGTCGTGCGCGAGCACGATCGCGTTCTTTTCGAGCACGTGCTCGACCGCGCTCGCCTGGTCGCGCAGGCGCGCCGCATCTTCGTAGCGCTGTTCGGCCGCAGCGTCGCGCATGCTGCGCTGCAGCACTCGCAGGTGGCTTTGGTCGCCGCCGTTCAAGAAGGCGACGAGTTCTTCGACCCGGGCACGGTGCTCTTCGATCGTGGTGAGCTGCGAGCAGGGGCCCGCGCAGCGGCCGATTTGCCCGGCGAGACAGGGTTTTCCTGAGCGCATGGCGCGCTTGTAGTCGGCGTCGTTGCAGGTACGAATGGGAAACGCCTGCTGCAACAGCGCCGTCGTCTCTTTGAGCGCCCACACCTTGGGGTACGGCCCGAAATAGCGCGCACCTCTGATTTTCTCGTTGCGGGTAATGATCAGCCGGGGGGCCTCCTCTCGCAGCGTGACCGCGAGGTAGGGGTACGTCTTATCGTCTTTAAACTGCACGTTGAACGGCGGCTTAAACTCGGTGATCCAGGTGTGCTCGAGCACGAGCGACTCGGTGTCGGTAGCGACGACTGTCCAGTCCACGCGCGCCGCGAGCGCCAACATGCGCTGGGTGCGGGGCTGCAGCGCATGCAGCGGCTGAAAGTAGTTCGACAGGCGCGCGCGCAGGTTCTTGGCCTTGCCGATATACAGCACACGACCGTGACGGTCACTGAACCGGTAGACCCCCGGGCTAACGGGAATCTCACCCTGGGCAGGGCGAAACTCGTGACGCCGGTCGATCTGCCCAAAAATACCGGTCGCGGGAGCGTCGCTCACGCCGACGCTTTCGCCCGCCCGTGCAGCACCTCTGCCAAGAACCTGCCGGTGTGGCTTTCGGGGTGCTTCGCGAGCTGCTCTGGTGTGCCCTCTGCGATGATCATGCCGCCGCCCGAGCCACCCTCGGGGCCGAGGTCAATGACCCAGTCAGCGCTGCGGATCACGTCGAGGTTGTGCTCGATGGTGATGACCGTGTTGCCCTTGTCAACCAGACCATTGAGCACAAGCAGCAGCTTGCGTACGTCTTCGAAGTGCAGGCCCGTCGTGGGCTCGTCGAGCACATAGATGCTGCGACCGTTCGAGCGCTTCTGTAGCTCGGTGGCGAGCTTTACGCGCTGCGCTTCACCACCCGAGAGCGTCGTCGCGCTCTGCCCAAGGCGCACATAACCGAGCCCCACGTCAACGAGCGTCTTCATGAAACGGTGAATCGACGAGATCGGCTCAAAGAACTTCTCGGCCTCCGCGATGGGCATGTCGAGCACCTCAGAGATGTTCTTGCCCTTGTATCGCACCTGCAGGGTCTCGCGGTTATAGCGCTTGCCGCCGCACGACTCGCACGCCACATACACGTCGGGCAGAAAGTTCATCTCGATCTTGAGGGTGCCGTCGCCCGAGCATGCCTCGCACCGGCCGCCCTTCACGTTGAAACTGAAGCGACCTGGCAGGTAGCCGCGGGTCTTCGCCTCGGGGGTCTCTGCAAAGAGGTTGCGGATCTTGTCAAATACGCCCGTGTAGGTCGCGGGGTTCGAGCGCGGGGTGCGCCCGATGGGAGCCTGGTCGACATGCACGACCTTGTCGAGGTGGTCGAGTCCGGTGACGCGCGTGTGTTTGCCGGGCACGAGCCGTGCACCGTTGAGCTGGTTGGCGAGCACGCGGTAGAGGATGTCGTTCACGAGCGTGGACTTGCCCGAGCCAGACACTCCCGTCACGGCCGTCATGATGCCGAGCGGAAACACGGCGTCGACGCTCTGCAGGTTGTTGGAGCGAGCACCCACAACTTTGAGTTCGCGCTGCTTGTCACGTTTACGTCGCTTCTTCGGCGTCTCGATCTCGCGCCTACCAGACAGGTAATCAGCGGTAATCGAGCGCGTGTTATCGAGCAGCTCGGCGTACTCCCCCGAGTGCACGACCGTGCCGCCCTCGACACCGGCCCCCGGCCCAATGTCGACGATCCAGTCGGCCGCCTCAATCGTTTCTTCATCATGCTCAACCACGATCAGGGTGTTGCCGAGGTCGCGCAGCTTAATGAGGGTTTCGATGAGGCGCCGATTGTCGCGCTGGTGCAGGCCGATAGAGGGCTCGTCGAGCACGTAGAGCACGCCGGTGAGGCCCGATCCGATCTGAGTAGCCAGGCGAATGCGCTGCGCTTCGCCGCCCGACAGCGTGCCCGCACCGCGGGCAAGGGTCAGGTAGCCGAGGCCCACCTCGATCAAGAAGTCAAAGCGAAGCCGGATCTCGCGCAGCACCTGTGCGGCGATCTTCGCTTCCCGCTCGGTGAGCGTGACCTCGTCAAAGAAGCGCTTCGCGTTTTCAAGGCTGAACTCGCCGACCTGCGCGATCGACTCGTCGTTGACGGTAACCGCAAGCACCTCGGGCTTGAGCCGCTGACCGTGGCAGGCGTGGCACGGTACCTCGCGCAGAAACTCGCGCCACCTGTCACGCTTCGTGTCACTCTCGGCTTCGGCGTACTGCCGCTCAATGAACGGGATCACACCCTCGAAGCCCGAGCTGTACTTCACCTCGCGGCCAAAGCGGTTCTTCCACCGCACGTTCACCTTGAAGTTGTTGCCGTAGAGCACGGCCTGCGTTACGTCTTCGGGCAGCTCGCTCCACGGCGTATCGAGCGAAAATTCTAGGTCGTTCGAAAGCCCCACGAGTAGCTTCTCGTAGTACTGGTACAGGCTCTTGCCCTGGCTCGTCCACGGCACGATGACACCCTCAGTGATCGCGAGCTCGGGGTCCCCCAGCACCAGGTCTTCGTCCACTGACATGCTGGTGCCGAGGCCCGAGCAGGTGCCGCACGCGCCAAACGGAGCGTTGAACGAGAACGTGCGCGGCTCGATTTCGGTGAGCTGCACGGGGTGCTGGTTGGGGCACGACAGGTGCTCGGAGTACTGCTGCGTGCGATCCGGAGCCTTGGCATCGAGATCGACATAGTCGATCGTGACGATGCCGCCCGCCAGTTTCAGCGCGGTTTCGAGGGAGTCAGTGAGGCGGCCGAGCACGTCGGGGCCCGCGACGAGCCGGTCGATCACGACCGAGATCTCGTGCTTGACCTGCTTCTTGAGCTTGGGCGGGTCAGACAGCTGCACGAGCTCGCCGTCGACAATCGCGCGCGAGTAGCCGCTTGCAGCAAGCTCTTGGAAGAGCTCTACAAACTCGCCCTTTTTCTTCACCACGACGGGCGCGAGCACCTGGAACCTGGTGCGCTCGGGCAGTTCCATGAGCTGATCTGCGATCTGCTGCACGGTCTGCGACGCGATCTTCTCGCCACACTGGGCGCAGTGGGGCACGCCGATGCGCGCCCACAGCAGGCGCATATAGTCGTAGATCTCGGTGATCGTGCCGACCGTTGAGCGCGGGTTGCGGTTGGTCGATTTCTGATCGATCGAGACCGCGGGGCTTAAGCCCTCAATAAAGTCGACGTCTGGCCTGTCGACCTGGCCAAGAAACTGGCGCGCGTAGGCGCTGAGGGACTCGACGTAACGCCGCTGCCCCTCAGCAAAGATAGTGTCGAACGCGAGGCTCGACTTGCCGCTGCCCGAGAGCCCCGTAAACACAACCATCGAGTCGCGTGGAATCTTAAGGTCGACGTTTTGCAGGTTGTGCACCCGCGCTCCCTGCACGCTAATCTGCGCGTGCGCGGCAGAGGAACGAACGGGAGTGGGGCTGGCTTGAGTGCTTCGCGAGGTCACCGCTCTATCTTATGCCGCCGGGCCTGAATGGTCGAACATATTTCCTATTCGGTTGCGCACGGTCCCCAATCACGCCACTCCGACCCGTCCCGCCCTGCCGAATTCTTCTCGTAGCCTGCAAGCGCTCGAAAAGTCTGCGCGTATCAGAATCGACCGCATACCGCGCACTGGCGATGACGTGGTGACACATCCGCTTCAAGTCAGAACGCACTTCTAGCTTGCGCAGTATCACCCAAAGAGAAAGCGTCATATCGTCCTCTGACACCTCATCGCCCGCTTGCGCTCGACCCTGGTCGTCAAAATGAGCATCTTCTTCAAGCATCGGCACGCGCGGCAACAGTTCTACCTCGATCAGATTCGCAAACGCGGGCTCCCATGCCGGATCAGAACGCCCCGATTCGTTCTCCTGCAAAATGCGAAAGCGGCACCAGTCGTCTGGCAGGTGCAGCCACATTTCGGAGCTAAAGAAAACTTCGATACTGCAGCCGACGCCCAAAGCTTGAAGTCGGGCACACGCAAACGCGCGTGCCGCATCCAGTCATCCAGTCATACAGTCATCCAGGATTTGAGGCGCACCGTCGTCGGAGCGTATGTCAAGGTCGTCGCTGCGCCGGTCAAACCGGGTCGAAAGGTAGGCGGTGGCCTCCCAAAATTCCTCGTCCGTGAGTGACGCCGCAGCAAGCAGCCGGTTTGCGCGTCCCCGTGAATAGGTTGATTCAGACATGCCCCAAGTGTGACTCACGCGACAGTCGCACATAAGGGGGTTTAGGGAATCTGTGGAGAACGGGTCGAATCCGCATCAAACCTGCGCCTGTGAGCGACTCGCTACGGTCATTCCAACAGCGCTCGCCCCGGGTGCCCTGCGGCGAGCGCTGTTGACTTTCTGCCTTACAGATGCCCCGCCGCGTCCATGCTGCGCAGCTCGCGCTTCAGTTCTGACACCTCGTCGCGTAGCCGCGCGGCGAGCTCGAACTTCAGCTCGTCGGCCGCGGCCAGCATCTGCTCGGTCAGCTCCGAGATGAGCGTCTCCAGCTTTTCGGCTCCTTCGCCCGCGATCGCCCCGGCGCGCGCCGCTGCCTTGCCCTTGGCGCGCTGCGGTGAACCACCCTTGCGCTGTGCGTGCGCGCCCGAGCGCGAGAGCACATCTTCGGTGTCGGCGGCTTCGCGCGCCAGCATCTCGGTGATGTCGCCGATCTTCTTGCGCAGCGGCTGCGGGTCGATGCCGTGCTCGGTGTTGTACGCCACCTGAATCTCGCGGCGCCTCGTCGTCTCGTCGATCGCCTCGCGCATCGAGCGTGTGATCTTGTCGGCGTACATGTGCACCTGGCCCGAGACGTTACGCGCGGCACGGCCGATCGTTTGAATCAATGACGTCGACGAACGCAGGAAGCCTTCTTTGTCTGCGTCGAGGATCGCGACGAGCGACACCTCGGGCAGGTCGAGCCCCTCGCGCAGCAGGTTGATGCCGACGAGCACGTCGTAGACGCCGGCGCGCAGTTCGGTCAACAGTTCGACGCGGCGCAGCGTATCG
The DNA here is from genome assembly GCF_054456635.2 of Leucobacter faecis. Classification (NCBI taxonomy): domain Bacteria; kingdom Bacillati; phylum Actinomycetota; class Actinomycetes; order Micrococcales; family Microbacteriaceae; genus Leucobacter; species Leucobacter faecis. The sequence continues at coordinate 133,568 of NZ_JBTJEP020000004.1, read as the reverse complement.
ACGTCGGAGTGCAGGTAGCGCACGCGCACGCCCGCCTCTTCCATAAACGTGGTGAGCTGCTCCGCCATTTTCTTGGTGAGCGTGGTCACGAGCACGCGCTCGTCACGCTCGGCGCGCGCCCGCACCTCCTCGAGCAGGTCATCAATCTGTCCCTCAGAGGGTTTCACAATGATCTCGGGGTCGACGAGCCCGGTCGGGCGAATGATCTGCTCGACGACGCCGTCTGCACGCTCCATCTCGTACTTGCCCGGGGTGGCCGACAGGTACACGACCTGGCCCACCCGGTTCTGAAACTCAGAGAATTTGAGGGGCCGGTTATCGAGTGCGCTGGGCAGCCGAAACCCGTGATCCACCAGCGTGCGTTTGCGCGACGAGTCGCCCTCGTACATGGCCCCGATCTGCGGCACCGTTACGTGTGACTCGTCGATCACGACCAAGAAGTCGTCTGGGAAGTAGTCGAGCAGGCAGTGCGGCGCCTCCCCTTGTTTGCGGCCGTCGATGTGACGCGAGTAGTTCTCGATGCCAGAGCAGAACCCAATCTGCTCCATCATTTCGAGGTCAAAGGTGGTGCGCATGCGTAACCGCTGCTCTTCCACGAGCTTGTTTTGCTGCTTCAGTTCGCGCGTGCGCTCATCGAGTTCGGCAGAAATGGTGCCCATCGCCCGGTTCATCACCTCGCGGCTCGCGACATAGTGGGAGCCGGGAAACACCGACACCGTCTCAACCTGCTTCACGACGTTACCCGTCACCGGGTGCAGGTAGTACAGCGCCTCAATCTCATCGCCGAAAAACTCGATCCGGATCGCGAGCTCCTCATACATGGGGATGATCTCGACCGTGTCGCCTCGCACGCGGAAGTTGCCGCGCACGAACTCAATGTCGTTGCGCTGGTACTGCATGTCGACGAAGCGGCGCAGCAGCACATCGCGGTCGAGGCGGTCGCCGACGACGAGCGGCACCATCGCCTCGTAGTATTCCTCGGGCTTGCCGAGGCCATAAATGCACGAGACGGTCGACACGACGACGGTGTCGCGGCGACTCAGCAACGCGTTGGTGGTCGAGTGCCGCAGCCGCTCGACTTCGGCGTTCACCGACGAGTCCTTCTCAATGAAGGTGTCGGTCTGCGGCACGTACGCCTCGGGCTGGTAGTAGTCGTAATAGCTGACGAAGTACTCGACCGAGTTGTTGGGCATCAGCTCACGAAACTCGTTCGCGAGCTGCGCCGCGAGCGTCTTGTTGTGCGCGAGAATCAGCGTGGGCCGCTGCACCTGCTCGATCAACCACGCCGTCGTCGCAGACTTACCCGTTCCGGTCGCTCCGAGCAGCACCACGTCGGTCTCGCCGGCATTAATGCGCTGCGCGAGCTCTGCGATCGCTTTGGGCTGGTCGCCACTGGGTTCGTACTCAGAGATAACCTCGAACGGCCGTACGCTGCGTGTGGGCTCCATGCTTTTGAGCTTACTCTGCCCATGCCGGCAGGGGCTACATCGTTGAATTGATGCGGTTCTTGCTCATATCGTTGCGGCGTGGGCGCAGAAGCGCCGGCAACGCTCCGTAACCGATGCCCGCCATTGTATATAACGCCCCGATCCCCATGGGTAACCCCAACGCATCCGGCTGGTCAAGGGCGCTCTGTGCTGCACTAATCCACGTGGCAGACGAGGTGGCCGCCATCGACCCCCCGAGCGCGATCACCCACCGTGATGCCAGCACACCAGGGCCCGTCACAAAGTACCCGACAACCGCGATCAGCAGACCAACCAAAGCCACAACACCGCAGCTGACGAAGCGGTGCTCTGGTCGTGTGCGGGCCTGCGATCGTCGCGCTCTCTCCCAGTGACGACAGTTCTCATTTGCTAGGCGCCCTTCGCGGGGATGTCGCCCGTTTGCCGGTCTGCCGACTCGAGAATCTCGTCTAGCGCTCGCCGCGAGACGCGAGAGTGGCGCACCGCACCGACCGTGGTGTCGAGGTGCTCGCGCACACCGTCAGCGACCTCTTGCACAACAAGCCTGACCCTTTCTGGGTCAAGCCCCGCGTCGACAGCTGATTCGGTCCAATCATCGGGCGTGATGGTCAAGAAGTGGTCCATGTACCCGACCGGCATTGCGAGTGACTGGCCGTATTCAGGGAACATGCCGATCGGTATGGCGTCGTACAGGGGTGACAGGGTGATGCTTCCTTCTTGGTGCAGCAGCGAGTAGTTCTTGCCGTGCGCGTCGGCGTTACCGATGATCGCGTTAAATGCGTACTGCCGATAGAACTCATACCCCAGCTCGTCGTCACCGGTCTCGCGCCGCAGCATCGCGGTGATTTCGTCAGGCCCGACCAGGTACTTCTGATCCGGCGAGACCCCGAGTGCTTGGGTCATGTCTTCGGCGTGGATCCGACGACCTAACTCCTCTGACTCAGCGAAGCGGTCAAAGCGTGTGATCTGAAAGGTCGTCTCACCCGCAAACTCCACCTGCGCCGACCTCGGGGCAGCCACACCAGACAGATTAGCTAGACGCAATGTGGCGGACTCGATCTGTTCAAGCCCGCTGTGTTCACGCGACTCCGGCTTGAGTATGTGCGTTGAGGGCGTCCAAGCGTCCGACCAAAAGTCCCCGAAAGAAGTACGAGTGAGCGCGAACTTGGATTGCGCACCCGCGAGAGAAAACCTCGGCGGCACACCTGAACGAGCGAAACCCGTGCCGCCCCGGCGGATCTGAGCAATGCGATCCGCTATCTCATCTTCAGTAGCCGCGTACAAGAATGGCTGCCCCTGCACCGGGCCCACCAAGTCAGAGTGCAGCACGATTCCACCGGGCAGGTCCCCTCCGATCGCCGTGAGGAGATCCCAGGACGACGTACTTCGCGCGCCGGTCGACGCTTGAATTGCATCGCGAGCAGCTCCACTTTCAGGCAACAGTGCCTCTAAGAAATTGTCTGCCGCCTCGGGCGAGACCGCTTCGCCATACGGGAGTGAGATAGACAGTCGAGCGTCAGACCCAGAGCTGTAAACAAACCTCGATCGCTGAAACGCACCTGATGCACGTTCAAATCGGCCTATCAGCTCCCCACAAACCCAAGCATGCAAAACTTCTGACATCAGAGCCCCCGAGATACGTTCATTTTTGTTACGGGAATGTCGAGAGCGCGCGCGATTCTCCACGCGATAGGTGGGCTCATAGCCTCATAGGTTCCCCGCTCGATTTGTCGCACCTCGTATGCAGAGAGCCCCATGCGCACAGCAAGCTCCTCGGACGAGACACCTCGCAGAATCCTAAAGTCCACGATGCGCTGCCCAAAGTCTCGAGCCGAGCGAATATGGATCACCGGCCGTCTACTGATCGTCAGCCTCACTTCTTCGTCCAGGTGCATACGAGCCGCGAGCACAACTGCCGCCCCAGCAGGAGCCGTGGGCAACGCTTGCCCATCGAAGTAATCACGAATCAAAGCTGCAGGGTTGCTTGACTGATGCAGTTGACGCACAACACTCGCTAACCGCTGCTTGCGCATCCCTGTCGCGTGACTCAAACTTCGGGTAAGGAAGAATTGCGCCAGGTCGGCTTGAGTGTTCGCACCGAGCGGGCGACGGGTCTTCTTAGGCGCAGAAGCCGACTCAACAACCCAGGCTCCCCCTACTCCCTTGTGGGCAGGCACTTTGCCGGCACGCGCTAGCCTGCGAGCGTGCTGAACCGTTACGCCCCGACCCCGCGCGAAGTCAGCAATGGTTGTAGACATAACACTTATCGTTCCACGCAACATTGGGAACGTCAAGTGTGACGCCTGCGCCCACAGGGCACTCGCGGCGTGTTCGAATAGACATTCGACACACCTTGCCGCCACACTGAACTCATCATGATGGGCTACAACCACGCACTCTCGGGAGCGGCCGCCTGGGTCGCTATCGCCAGCAGCGCCTCCTCTCTCCCTGCTCTCGGCCTCGTCGAAATGTCGCCGTGGCAGTTGGCGGCGGGTGCAGTCGTGTGTGCGGGTGCCGCCCTGCTACCCGACACCGACCACCACAGCGCCACCATCGCCCACTCCATCCCCATCGCGGGGCGGGCCGCGACAGCCCTCGTGGGCTCAGTCTCTGGCGGGCACCGCAAGGGCATGCACTCGCTTCTTGCCGTGATCGGCTGCTGGTACCTGAGCGGCTGGGTCGGAACCTTCCCCGTCGCGGGGTCAGTTGCGATCGCCGCTCTTCTGGCGTTCGCCATCAAAACCATTGGAATCGTCAAGAAGTGGTGGCACGCGTGGGCGCTCGGCGTGCTCGCCGCAACCGCCTTTGCAGTCTTACTGCCGCAGCATGCCGACTGGTTTCAACCCGGCTGGTTTCAACTCTGCGTCACCGTCGGGTTCGCCGCCCACATCGTCGGCGACTTTCTCACCACCGAGGGCGTGAACTGGACCTGGCCTCTGACGTTCAAGGCACCCCGCGCCATCAGCCGCACTCCGGGCCTGGGTCTCATCTGGAAGCGCAACGGCTACCTTGCGCTGCCCATTCTCGGCAAAACCGGATCACGGCGCGAAAAGATTCTCGGTTCCTTACTCGGCCTCTATGCGGTCTGGGGCATCACCGAGAGCGTGATCGTGAGCGCCAGCTCCGCGATCGGCGCGCACTAGCAACTACCTAGAATTCTTGCCAGGCCTCAGCCTGGGCAAGCAGCGCCTTCCGTGCCGTCTGATTGAGCCCTACGCACCACGCCGGGTATACGCGAAAACCTCGCTTGCCCGGTCTGCCCGGTGCACTGGAGACCCCGAGCCGAGCCAGGTGCTCGGCCGTGAATCGAAACCGGCCGCGTCTGTCTCCCTCTGCCAAAAACACGAGCAACCCGGCCACCGGCTCGGCCGACGGGAACGGCTCGGTGTCGCCTCGCTCGCCGCGCCGCCACACGGCAACGAACCCGCCGGGCTTCACCGGGGTGACCCTCGCCGTGCGCAGCCGCCACCGCTCGGGGCCGATATGCGCGAGCCCAGCTTCATAATCACTTCCTTGTTCCTCGGGGGTGACGTGAATGTCTACCGCCGAAAGCTCATCCCTAGAAGACAGGAAAGCTGCAAACGCGGGGTATGAAGTGAATGACACCACACGAATCTAGCACCGCCCGAACACCCCGCCGTTTAGATCCACACTGTAACTAAGTGCTACTGTCACAGTCATGGAGCCCACTATTCTTGACCGTATTTTGGCGGTTGAGGCAATGTTTGAACGCGAAACCCAGCTGGTGTTTGCCGACACAGGCCTCACTGAAACCCGCGTGCACGCGCTTCGCGTACTGCACCACGGCGGAGCTTCAACCCAGCAGCAGCTTGCCAAGGTTCTGGGCACCACTCCGCGCAGCGTCTCAGCTCTCGTCGACGGGCTCGAGGCGGCCGGATTCGCCCGCCGCAACCCGCACCCGACCGACCGGCGGGCCGTACTTGTAACGCTCACCGAACAAGCCGAGCGCGCCATGCTGCAGGTCCAGGCCAGCCGCGAGTGGCTCGCCCGTGAGCTGCTCGGCGCAGTCGCGCCGGAAGACCGTGACGCGTTCGAGCGTGGACTCAACGCCGTGTTCTGGCACATGAACAGTCGCGCGCAGCAACTCCACGACGAGCCGGACTCGCAGTCGTAACACGCTAGCGGCGCGGCGCGCGAGCTGCTTATATATGCGTATGAGACGGTTCGTGCTGGCCGCGGGTCTCACCGCGGCCCTCTTCACTCTGACAGGCTGCGCGAACACCACGGCTGAGCCATCGGCACCTTCCGTTCACCACAGCTCGCCCGAGAGCGGCCATGAGACACCGAAGGCTACAGACGCCGCGCTTAGCGCTGCGTTCGAAGAGGCGCTCACGTCCGCCGGAATCCCCGGTGGCACGCTCTACGTCACCACGCCTTCCGGCGACATAACTGATTCCTGGGGTACCGCCAGTGTCAGCCCCGATGCGCGTGTGACAGCCGGCACCGTCTTCGCCTACCGCAGCATCACTAAGTCGTTCATCGGCACCGTCATGTTGCAGCTCCAAGACGAGGGTGCGCTTTCACTCAGCGACCCCATCGCAAAGTACGTCCCCGGCGTGCCCGGCGGCGATGAGATTACCCTCGATGATCTCGGTCGCATGCGATCGGGGCTCGCCAACTACACCACACTGCCCGCGCTCCAAGAAGCGCTCGCGACGCGGGCTGCCGATCCGGTCCCCACCGACACCCTGCTCGAGTGGGTCTACGCGGCGTCACCAGATTTCGCGCCCGGTGCGCGCTACGAGTATTCAAACACCAACACGGTACTGCTCGGCCAGGTGATCGAGGCCGTCACCGGTGGCTCCTGGTTTGACGCGGTGAACACGCGCATTCTCGATCCGCTCAAGCTATCGAGCGTCGCCGACGGGTTCACAGCGCGAGAGCACGATGCCACGGGTTTCAACGTGACCGCCGATGCTGATCCGGAGCCGCTGCCCACGGTAGCGCCCGAGTGGTTTGGGGCAGCGGGTGCGCTCACGGGCACCGCGCAGGATCTTGCCGCGTGGGGCGCCGCGCTCGGTGACGACGAGCTGGTGAGCGAAGCGAGCGGGCGCGCCCGCGTCGAGTCGCTCGCCCCGACAGGCGAAGACGCCGCGAGCCCAGCGTACGACCGCTACGGGTTCGCGCTCGGCGAGATCAGCGGCTGGCTAGGCCACACGGGAACGGGCCTCGGGTTTCAGTCGCTCGTGATGCATGACGCCGCTACCGACCGCACCGTCGCGATCTTGGTGAACGGCACCGGTGACGACCCCGACGCCCCCGCGCATATTTTTAAGGGCCTGCTCCCCCTGCTCGATGAGCAGAAGTAGCAGGCCCAACTACTCAGCTACTGCGGCGTAGGTACCGCGGTTCAGCTACCGCGCGTCGTTCCACGACCAGATGTCGTCACCGCGCAGTGTCGCATCGGTGCCGCCATCGCAGTAGATCGTCTGGCCCGCACAGTGCGAGTTCTCGACGCTCGTGAGCCAGATCAGCAGGTCTGCGATCGTCTGAGCCGGCTGGTGGTAGTTCAGCGGCATCGGCGTGTGCGCGTCAACCATCGCAGCGCCCTCGGGCGTCGACAGCATCTCCTTCGTCATGGGGGTGATGACGACGCCGGGCGCGACGGCGTTGAGGGGAATGCCGTTGCCCGCCCATGCCTCGCTGATCGACTCGCGCCTGATCCAGCGCGAAACGCCGCGCTTTGAAGTCGAGTACATCTGGTAGCCGATGCGCGGGCCCTGAGCTTCAAGGCCGGCCGCAATCTCGAGCGCCCGCTCCTCGTCGCCCGAAAGCTGCGCCTCGAGCAGCTCCTCTGACACGGGCTGCATGGTCGCGATCGATGAGACCACCGCGGCGCGAGGTGCCTTCGACGCACGCAGCGCCGGCAGCATCGCCGTAAGGAACTCGGTCACTCCGAAGTAGTTGATCGCGCACGTCTTGGCGATCGGGGCTGAAATGCCGGCGCACGCGATCACGCCGTCCACGACGCCGCCCGCAAGCTCGGTCGCCTGCGCTGCCGCAGCGAGGCGGCCCGCGGGGGTCGAGAGGTCACCCGTCACCTCGACGTCTTTCAGGTCGACCCCGATCACACGGTGACCGCGCTCACGCAGCGTTTCGGCTGTCGTGGCGCCGATTCCTGAGGCTGCTCCGGTGACTACATAGGTACGCGACATGGTGTGGCTCCGTTTCTACACATGACTGGGCGCAAGCTCCGCCCACGCATGCGACTGTACGCCCCCGCCATCTGAGCGCATCTCACCCCGTTCTCAGTCAGATGCTTTACACCTGCAGCGAGAGGTTGCCCACCCCCGAAGTTCGCACATCGGTGAGCCCTTGCCACCGGGCGGCCTGGGTGAGCAGCTGGTTCGCCACCTCGGGCGTGTGCGCGGGCGCCCCTGGTTCTTGCCAGGCGGCCTGCACGAGCAGGGCTCGCTTAGCCCGATCTGCTTTCAGGTCGATGCGGCCGACCAGGCGGCCGCCCACCATCAACGGTAAGCAGTAGTAGCCGTACTTGCGTTTGGCCGCGGGGGTGTAGATTTCGATGCGGTAATGAAACCCAAACAGCCGCTCGGTGCGAGGGCGAAACCACACGAGCGGATCAAACGGGGTGAGCAGCGCGTGCGGGGCAAGCCGCGCTGGTACCCGGGCCTCAGCGTGCATCCACGCTTTCTCGGGCGCGCCGCGCCCCGTCACCCAGCCCGCCACCTGCACCGGCACGAGCACCCCCGCTTCTTGCAGGTCGCGCACGGCACCTCGCGCATCGCTCAGGCGGATCCGGTGGTAATCGGCCAGGTCAGCGAGCGTCGCGACTCCTAGCGACCTGGCAGCGCGCTCGATGAGCACGCGCTGAGCGTCAGCGCGCGGCACGTCGGCCAGAGCGGCCCCCGGCAGCACGTCTTCTGCGAGCGCGTAGCGGCGCTGAAAACCGTAACGCCCGGCCGACGCCACTTCGCCGCGCGCAAAGAGCAGTTCGACGGCGCGCTTCGTGTCGCTCCAGTCCCACCACGGGCCGCGCGCGCCACGAGGCCCCGCTTCAAGCTCGCGCACGAACTGCGGGCCGGCGTCACGCAGCTGCGTGCGCACCCGCTCGATTTCGGGCGCGAGCGCCTCGGCCCGGTCTGCGTGGCGCACACGAAACTCGCTCATGCGCCACTGAAACAGCGGCCTGTCATTCACCGGCACAAACGCTGCTTCGTGCGCCCAGTATTCGGTGTACTCGCCGCTTTCCCACAGGTGCGCATCGAGCGCATCGGTCGGGTATTCACCATGACGTGAAAAGACCGGCAGGTAATGGCTGCGCGCAAACACGTTGACCGAGTCGATCTGCAGAACGTGCAGCCGGTCAAGTGCTTGGTCGAAGGGCCGCCGGGTACGCAAACGGGGCGCAGCGGCGGTAAACCCCTGCGCCCCGAGAGCGATACGGCGTGCTTCAGCGGGGCTCAGTGAAAGAGTGCCCCGGGCGGTCACGAGCTTAGGCGAACCACAGCCCGAGCTCACGCTCGGCCGACAGCGTCGAGTCAGAACCGTGCACAAGGTTCTGCTGCACGGCAAGGCCCCAGTCGCGGCCCAGGTCGCCGCGTATCGTGCCGGGCGCGGCAGTCGTCGGGTCTGTCGTGCCGGCGAGCGCGCGGAACCCCTCAATCACACGGTTGCCCGTCGCGCGCACGGCCACAACCGGGCCCGATGACATGAATTCGACGAGCGGCTCAAAGAACGGCTTGCCCTCGTGCTCGGCGTAGTGCTCGGCCAGCAGCTCGCGGCTGGGCGTCACCATGCGCAGGTCGGCGATCTCGTAGCCCTTCGCCTCGATGCGGCGCAGGATCTCGCCGGTCAGGCCCCGGGCGACGCCGTCGGGCTTCACCAGGATCAGGGTTTCTTCTGCAGACATGCATACTCCTTTTTCAATACAAGAGGTCGGTTTGATTCTATCGGCGCGAGGCTACCGCTCGCGTGCGGGCTACTGTGCGGCGAGCCACGCGGCGCGGTCGCGGTCGATCTTCGCGCCCTTCACCATGCAGAAGATCCACAGCGCGGTGAAAATACCGCCCACAAAGAACGCCATCGGCACGAGAAAGCCCGTCGCGAGCATGAGCGCGTGCAGCACCCAGCCGGTGATAATGCCGGCCCGGCCCACGCGCATCAGCGCGAGCCCCACGATGGTCACTAGGCCCAGCACCCCACCGATCACGAGGCCCAGTGCGCGCGGCTCAAGCGTGCCGAGCCCAAACAGGGTGAGCCCGATCAGCACGACGATGATCAGCTCGAAACCGAGCACGATCGACGCGAGAGCCTTCTGCGTGCGCATCGCGGTATCGCCTGCCGCGGCACCCGAGATGCGCAGTGCGGCGTTGTGCGCCGAGGCTTCTGACGGCGAGAGCGTCAGATCCTCGGGCGCCCGGTCTTGACGCGCCCGGTTATCTCGCTCCGGATCGCCCGGCACGCCGTCTGCGTTTCGCTTCACTTCTCGTTCCACCCTTCGCTGCGGGCGAAGTCAATCGCTTCGCCCGCGAGTACGACCGAGCCCACGACGAGCACGGCACGGCCGCCCGCGCCAGCGGCCCACGCGTAGGCCGCATCGAGCGCCTCGGGCAGCGAGTGTGCCACCTCGATGGGGGTGCCAGGAATCTCGGTCTCGGCGAGAGCGTACAACGCTTCAACGTCGCTCGAGCGGGGCGACGCGACCGGGGTCAGCGTGACCCGGTGCGCGATCGGCGCGAGCTCACGCATCACACCCGCCGCGTCTTTCTCCTCGAGCACACCGATCACGAGCGCGAGCTCGTCAAACGCGAACGACTCTTCGACGGCGCGGGCGAGCGCCCGCGCGCCGTGCGGGTTGTGGGCGGCGTCGACGTACACGATCGGGTCGGCGCTAATCAGCTGCAACCGGCCCGGCGATGTGAGCTGGCCGAGGCCCTCGTCGAGCACCTCACCCGGCAATGGCCGGTCGCTGCCGAAGAACGCTTCGGCAGCGGCAATTGCGAGGGTCACGTTCTCGGCCTGGTGCCCGCCGTGCAGCGGCACAAACGCGGGGTCGTACCCGACGCCCGAAAGCCCGCGCACGTCAATCTGGCGGCCCCCGACGGCCAGCCGGTCGTCCACGAGCGCAAAGTCGCGCCCCAGCACGTGCAACGGAGCGCCATTGGCCTCTGCCGCCGCGGTGATCTCGGCGAGCGCCTCGGGCTCTTGCACGGCCGACACCACAGTTGATGAGGCCTTGATGATGCCTGCCTTGGTGCGGGCGATGCCCGCCAGGTCGTCGCCCAAAATGGCGACGTGGTCGAGGCCGATCGGGGTGAACACGGCGACCTGCGACTCAACAATGTTGGTCGCGTCCCACTCACCGCCCAGCCCCACCTCGATGACCGCCACCTCGACGGGTGCGTCTGCGAAGGCCAGGAATGCGAGCACCGCGAGCGCCTCGAAGAAGGTGATGGGACCGTGGCCGGCGGCCTCGAGCTCGGCATCGACCACCTCGAGCGGCAGTTGCAGCTCACGCCACGCCGACGCGAGTTGCTCTTCGTCGATCGGCTCACCGTCGACCATGAACCGCTCGGTGAAATCGACGAGGTGGGGGCTCGTAAAGAGCCCCGTGCGCAGGCCGTGTGCGCGCATAATCGATTCGATTGCGCGGCTCGTCGACGTCTTACCGTTCGTGCCCGCCACGTGAATCACGGGGAAGTCGAGCTGCGGGGAGCCCGCGAGCTCGGCCAGCCGGCGCACCGGCTCGATCCGGGGCCTGGGGTTCGCCTCGCCTACGCGCGTGAGCAGCGCGTCGTAGACCTCAGTCGCCGCGCTCATCGAGCACCCCCAGCCTGGCTTGCCGCGCCGGTCGCGTCGATCGTGATGATGAACGGCGCCTTCGCGGTGCCGAGCGCCTTTGCGCCGGTGATGAACACGCCGCCGCCGGGCGACGCGATGTCGTCGACGATCGCGTCGATGCCAATCGCCTCTTGCACCGCGATGCCCTCGGCGAGCGTCTCGGCCGCGATCAGCGCGCTGTGCGCGAGCAGTGCGTCGGCGTGTGCGGGCTCGGCGTTCAGCGCGAGCACGATGCGATCGCTCACATCGAGACCCGCGTTCTTACGCGCCTCTTGCACGGCCCGGATCGCATCGCGAGCGATGCCCTCGGCCTCGAGTTCGGGGGTCGTTTCGGTGTCGAGCAGCACGAACCCACCGCCCGCGATGAGCGTAAGCGCCGTCTCGTCATCGTCGCCCGCACGCAGGGTCAGCTCGTACTCGTGGGGCTCGAGGGCGATGCCACCGGCAACGATGACACCGTTCTCTTCGGCCCAGTCGCCCGATTTGGCGGCCTTGATGGCCTGCTGTACCTGCTTGCCGAGGCGAGGGCCCGCCGCCCGCGCGTTGACGGCGAGCTGCTGCACGATGCCGTGCTCGCTCGCACTGTCTTCGTTTTGCTGTGTGAGCGTGACACGCTTCACGTTCAGCTCCTCGCGCAAGATGGCTGCGAAGGGCTCGAGCGCGGCAGGGCGCTGGGTGACGACCGTGAGCTCGGCCAGCGGCAGCCGCACGCGCAGCTTGCGCGCCTTGCGCAGCGCGAGTGACTGTGACGTGATCTGACGTACCTCGTCCATCGCGGCGACGAGCTCATCGTCGACGGGAAACTCGCTCGCATCGGGCCAGTCGGTCAGGTGCACCGAGCGGCCTCCCGTGAGTCCGCGCCACAGCTCTTCAGTGACGAGCGGCGACATGGGGGCCGCAACCCGCGCGACCGTCTCCAGCACGGTGTAGAGGGTGTCGAAGGCCTGCTTGTTCTCGGGCTTGCTGTTTGCGCCGTGCACGCCCTCCCAGAACCGGTCGCGCGAGCGGCGCACGTACCAGTTGGTGAGCACCTCGGCGAAGCCGCGCAGCGCGTCTGCTGCGCTCGTCGTGTCGAGTCCCTCGAGGTGATCGCCCACCTCGCGCACGAGCTGGCCCGTCTTCGCGAGAATGTAACGGTCGAGCGGGTCACTCGAGTCGGTGCGGCGCTCGGCCGTCACGCCGTCGGCGTTCGCATACAGGCTGAAGAAGTACCAGGTGCTCCACAGCGGCAGAATGAACTGGCGCACGCCCTCGCGGATCCCCTCTTCGGTGACGATCAGGTTGCCGCCGCGCACCACGGGTGACGCCATCAAGAACCAGCGCATCGCGTCTGAGCCGTCGCGCTCAAACACCTCGTTCACGTTGGGGTAGTTCTGCAGCGACTTCGACATCTTGTTGCCGTCGCTGCCGAGCACGATGCCGTGGCTGATCACGTTCTTGAACGCGGGGCGATCAAACAGGGCGGTCGCGAGCACGTGCTGCACGTAGAACCAGCCGCGCGTCTGCCCGATGTACTCGACGATAAAGTCGGCGGGCTGGTGCGTGTCGAACCACTCCTGGTTCTCGAACGGGTAGTGCGCCTGCGCGAACGGCATCGATGCCGAGTCAAACCACACGTCGAGCACGTCTTCGATGCGGCGCATCGTCGACTTGCCGGTGGGGTCGCTCGGGTTGGGGCGGGTGAGGCTGTCGATGTAGGGCCGGTGCAGGTCGATCTCGCCGTCGGCATTACGCGGTAGCTCACCAAAGTCGGCTTCGAGCTCGGCGATCGAGCCGTAGACATCGATGTGCGGGTACTCGGGGTCGTCGCTCTTCCACACCGGAATCGGGCTGCCCCAGTAGCGGTTGCGGCTGATCGACCAGTCGCGTGCACCCTCGAGCCACTTGCCGAACTGGCCGTGCTTCACGTTACTCGGCACCCAGTTGATGTCTTCGTTGGTCTCGAGCAGGCGATCCTTGATCTGCGTGACGCGCACAAACCAGCTCGAGACGGCCTTGTAGATGAGCGGGTTGCGGCAGCGCCAGCAGTGCGGGTACGAGTGCTCGTAGCTCGCTTCGCGCAGCAGCCGGCCCGCGGCCTTCACCATGCGAATCAGCGGACGGTTGGCATCCATCCACAGCGCGCCTGCGACGTCGCTCACCGCGCTCAAGAAGCGGCCGCCCTCATCGAGGCTGAGGATCGTGGGAATGCCTGCCGCCTGCGCGAGTCGCTGGTCGTCTTCACCGTAGGCCGGGGCCTGGTGCACGATGCCGGTGCCGTCGGTCGTGAGCACGTAATCGTCAACGAGGATCTGCCAGGCCGAATCGGTGCCCCACTCCTCGGTGTCGGTGTAGTAGTCAAACAGCGGCTCGTAGCGCACGCCAGCGAGTTGCGCGCCCGTGACCGTGCCAGTGATGGCTTCGGCGGCCTCGGCGGCGTTCTCGTAGCCCAGCTCTTTTACGTGGTTCGCCACGAGATCTGATGCGAGCAGGTACGAGGCGTTGCCTGCCTCCCCGCCGTCTGCGGCGCCCGCTGGCCCAGCGGGCACCACAACGTACTCGATCTGCGGCCCGACCGCGAGCGCAAGGTTCGTCGGCAGAGTCCAGGGGGTCGTCGTCCACGCGAGAGCGCGGGTGCCCGCAAGCCCCAGCGCTTCGGCCTTTTCACCCGTGAGTGGGAACGTCACCGTGACCGACGGATCCTGACGCATCTGGTACACGTCGTCGTCCATGCGCAGCTCGTGGTTTGACAGCGGCGTCTCATCGCGCCAGCAGTAGGGCAGAATGCGTGAGCCCTCATAGGCCAGCCCCTGGTCGTACAGCCGTTTGAACGCCCACAGCACGCTTTCCATGTACGACAGGTCGAGGGTCTTGTACCCGCCGTCGAAGTCGACCCAGCGCGCCTGGCGCGTGACGTACTCTTCCCACTCCTTCGTGTACTGCAGCACTGACTCGCGGGCCTTCGAGTTGAACGCGGCGACGCCCATATCTTCAATCTCAGACTTCTCGGTGATGCCGAGCTGCTTCATGGCTTCAAGTTCGGCGGGCAGCCCGTGAGTGTCCCAACCAAACTTGCGGTCGACGTGGCGGCCGCGCATCGTCTGAAACCTGGGAAACACGTCCTTCGCGTAGCCCGTCAGCAGGTGGCCGTAGTGCGGCAGCCCGTTCGCGAAGGGCGGGCCGTCGTTAAACACCCACTCTTCGCAGCCCTCGCGCTGGCGCAGCGACTCGGCAAAGGTGTCGTCTTTTGCCCAAAAGTCGAGCACACCGCGTTCGACTGCAGGAAGCGACGGTGACGGAGTCACGCTGTGGGCGTGGCCCTCGCCGGGAAGCGCGGCGTCGCCGGTGGGCTGCTGGGGGTACGGCATGTGGATCCTCACTCGGTGCTGTTCGTGCCGCACGCGGGGCGTGCGGTGTTTCGCGCCGGGACGAGTGAGACTGTGCGCATCACCCGCGGTACCACCCCGCTTGCAGTGCCGCCGCCGCTTTCGCGGCCGCAACACTCACCACTTCATTCGGCGATAACGGGCCGTGACCGTCTGAATCTACTGAGTGAGCGGGGCGTATGCCTCGCTCACTGTTCTGCCAGAAACTCCCCGGTGATTGCCGGATCAAAGTCGTATGCGTGCAGTCTACCAGTGCTGCAATCGACCGCTTCAATGTAACAACGGGGTAACGATCAACGAGTATGAAAATACCTGATCACAGCCCCAAGTGAGTGTGCTACGCGCGCCCGAACAGCCCAGCACCCCTTGCGCCCCGGCAACAAGCGTTGTTAGCGTCGAAGACAGCGTTGTGTGCGAAGGGTGTGATTCATGCCACTCGTCCGCGGGCCGAATCGTCGAGAGCCGGCGACCCGCGTGTGACCCCCCCGGTCAGCGAACACCTTTTGCCCCGCAATACAGATTCAGGTTTTTTGAGAAGCCTGCGCCGTACGCCGCGCACGTCTGCCTGGCGAGCGCGAATTTGGCGTACCCATCAACCATTTAGAAACCGCGGCAAGTGCCGCGCAGGAGATCACTATCGTGACCAACACATCACCCAAGAGCGCATCCCATGCGCCCGATTCGCCCGCGATTGAGGTGACCGGGGCATATAAGGTCTTCGGCCGCCGCGCGAAAGAGGCCGTCAAGCGCCTGCGCGCGGGCGCCTCACGCGAAGACGTCAAGCAGCTCGGCACCGCCGCGGTGATCGACGCAAGCTTCAGCGTGCAACCCGGCGAGATCTTCGTGGTCATGGGCCTTTCAGGCTCGGGCAAGTCGACACTCATTCGCATGCTCAACGGCCTCGGCGAAACCACCGGCGGCTCCATCTCGGTGTTTGGGCACGAGATCGTAGGCATGAACGCGGCAGAACTGCGCGCGGTACGCCGCGACCGGCTCTCAATGGTGTTTCAGCACTTCGCTCTGCTTCCCCACCGCACCGTGCTCGACAATGCCGCATACGGCCTCGAGATCCAGGGCGTCGGCCTCTCAGAACGCCGCGAGCGGGCACAGCACTGGCTCGAGCGCGTCGGCCTCGCAGGCTGGGAAGATCACCTCCCGGGCGAACTCTCGGGCGGCATGCAGCAGCGCGTCGGCCTCGCCCGCGCGTTCGCCGCGGACACCGAGATCCTACTCATGGACGAAGCGTTCTCGGCGCTCGACCCACTGATCCGGCGCGAGATGCAAGAGCAGCTCGTCGAGCTGCAGCAGGAACTCGGCAAGACGATCGTGTTCATTACGCACGACCTCAACGAGGCGATGTTTCTCGGCGACCGGATCGCGGTCATGCGCGACGGCCGGATCGTGCAGGTCGGCACCCCCAATGACATTCTCACCGACCCGGCGAATGACTATGTGGCGCAGTTCGTGCAAGATGTCGACCGCGCACGCGTGCTCACCGCGGGTGACGTCATGGAGCCACCGCGCGCTGTCGTGCCCGCGACCGCTGGCCCCCGCGCCGCGCTGCGCATGATGCGCGACCTGCAAACCTCGGCCTGCTTCGTGACCACGGGCAGCCGCAAGCTGCTCGGTGTCGTGCGCGACAAAGACATGCTGCGGGAGGTGCGCGAGGGCGGCACCGATCTCACCGAGAAGCTGCGCCCCACGCCCTCAATCGTGGGCCGCGACCAGTACATTGCCGACCTCTTTGAGCTCGCGGTCGAGAGCCCCCTGCCCGTGGCAGTCGTCGACGACCAAGACCGACTCATTGGCGTCGTGCCGCGCGTGACGCTGCTCGCGTCGCTCACGAACGTGCCCGCAGTCACCACGGAGATTCCCATTATTGAACCGACGCCCGATGTACCGAAGGCGGTGATCACCGAGACGCTCGCGCAAACACACCCCGGGCAGCCGCTCGGCGACGCGACGCCCGGCCCGGCTGCAACGAGTGAGGTGGCACAGTAATGACTGACTTCAGACTTCCCCTGGGCGACGGCGCGAACGCCGTCGTCGACTGGCTGACGAGCTCGGCCGACGGTCTATTCACGGTGATTCGCTCGGTGTTGAACTCGGCATACGCCGGCCTCGACTTCGTGTTTGCGACTCCCCCGTTCTGGGCGATCATCATCGTGCTCGCGGCCATCGCGTGGCTTGCAAAGGGCTGGAAGCTCGCGCTCGGCACCACGATCGGCCTGCTCGTGATCGTGGGCGTTGACCAGTGGGACGAGGCGATGAGCACGCTCGCGCTCGTGATTCTCGCGAGCGTGATCGCGCTACTGATTGCGATTCCACTTGGTATTCTCGCCGCCCGCAATGACTCGGCATCGAAGGTGATTCGACCGATTCTCGACTTCTTGCAGACGATGCCGGCGTTTGTGTACCTGATTCCTGCGCTCATGTTCTTTAGCGTGGGTGTTGTGCCCGGCATCGTCGCCACGATCGTGTTTGCGCTCGCCCCCGGTGTGCGCCTGACCGAGCTGGGTATTCGCGGCGTTGATAGCGAGGTCGTTGAAGCGGGCTACGCGTTTGGTTCGACCCCCGGCCGCATTCTGCGCCAGATTCAGCTGCCGCTTGCGATGCCCTCGATTATGGCGGGCGTCAACCAGGTGATCATGCTGTCGCTGTCAATGGTCGTCATCGCCGGCATGGTTGGCGCGGGCGGGCTCGGCGGTGAGGTCGTCAAGGCCCTCAACCGCATCGACATTGGGCTCGGCTTTGAAGCCGGCGTCTCTGTCGTGATTCTCGCCATGATTCTCGACCGCACCACCGGCGCACTCGGCACACGCAAAAAGAAGCGTAAAGCCCCCACTACTTCCAGTACCCAAAACGAGCCGGTCGCAGCGTAACCGCTGCGATTCGGATACGAAAGGAACACCATGAAGAAGCGTTTTCTCACCGGAGCAATCGCACTCGGCGCCGCCGCGGCGCTCGCGCTGACGGGCTGCTCGGCGGGCGACTCGGGCGACTCTGACAGCAAGGCCGGCGGTGACGACAAGGGCACCGTCACCATTGGTATGTTCAACTGGGACGAAGATATCGCGGTAACGCACCTGTGGAAGACCGTGCTCGAGGAGCAGGGCTACGACGTCAAGATCGAAGCGGCAGACCCCGGCCCCGTGTTCCAGGGGCTCGCCGACGGCGCCTACGACACGGTGCTTGATGTATGGCTGCCGCTCACCCACGCGAGCTACCTCGAAAAGTACGGTGACGACATCGTCGAACTGGGCGCCTGGAACGACGAGGCGAAGCTGACCATCGCGGTCAACGCTGACGCCCCGATCGACTCACTCGACGAACTGGCAGAGAATGCCGACCTGTTCGACAACAAGCTCGTGGGCATCGAAGCGGGTGCCGGTCTCACCGAGACCACTGAGAACGCCGTGATCCCTGAGTACGGTCTCGAGAAGATGGACTACATCATCTCGTCAACCCCGGCAATGCTGACCGAGCTTGACTCGGCCATGTCGAAGGGCGACAACATCGCCGTGACGCTGTGGCGCCCGCACTGGGCTTACGATGCGTACGACATCAAGGATCTCGAGGACCCGAAGGGCGCGCTCGGCGAGGCAGAAAGCCTCTACTCGTACGGCAGTAAGACCTTCAAGGAGGACTTCCCCGAGGTCGCCGAGTGGATCTCGAACTTCAAGATGAGCTCTGACCAGCTGCACTCGCTCGAGAACATGATGTTCAACGAGTACGACGGCGACGACTACGAGCCGATCATCGCAGACTGGATCTCGCAGAACCAGGACTACGTGGACTCGCTGACGAAGTAGTTCGCACGAGACCAACGAATATGCTGCCGCGCACCTGCGCGGCAAGGAAGGGCGCCTCCCGCGTAGCCATGCTCGCGGAAGGCGCCCTTCGCCGTAGAAACGCAATGCGCCTGTGGCGCGGGAAACGAAAAGGGTACGACGTCACCATCGACGCGGCAGACTTGAGCCCGGTGTTCATTGGATTGGCCGATGGCAGCTACGATTTTGCGACCCAGGTCACCCTGCCCGAAATTCACAAGTCATTCGTAGACGAGTATGGCGACAATCTCGTCGACCTCGGGGCTTGGTATGACCAGGTGCAGATCACCGTCGCGGTCAACGAAGACGCCCCGATCGACTCGCTTGCGCAGCTTGCTGAGCACGCCGATGAGTTTGACAATAAGATCGTGGGCATCGAGCCGGGCGCGGGCCAGACGATCCTTATGGATGAGACGGTCATTCCGGGTTACGGTCTTGAGGGAATGGACTTTGTAACCTCTTCGACCGCGGCCATGCTCGCGGCGCTGGAGGGCGCGACGAATGCGGGCGAGAACATTGCGGTCTCGCTGTGGGAGCCGCACTGGGCGTACCGCGAATATCCGATCAAGAATCTCGAGGACCCCGAGGGCCTGCTCGGTGAGACCGAGTCTGAGCACGTGTTCTCGAGCACCGAGCTGCCCGAGCGCGAACCCGAGGTTGCCGAGTGGTTACGCGCGTTCAGCATGACGCCAGAAGAGCTGACCGAGCTCGAACACGAGGTCTTTGTGACGCACGCTGACGAAAAACCCGCGGTGGGCGTCGCTGCGTGGGCCGAGAAGAACCCCGAGTTTATGAAGCAGCTCACCCAGTAGGCCTTGTGGCCTCACCGTCCCCGCGTGCCACACCAGCTGTGTAGCACGCGGGGACGGTAGACTAGTGGGGTTGACCATTAGGCACCCCGGCCCTGCATGCCGACGACACGGTGCCGCCTACATCGAACCGACTACACGTCGAGACCGGAGCAGCACGCATGAGCGCGATCCCCGACAAGCCGAAACTCGAAGGCCTCGAGGAGAAGTGGGGCACCGTCTGGGACGAAGCCGGTACCTACGCGTTTGACCGCAACGGCGCAGGCGAGGTGTACAGCATCGACACGCCCCCGCCCACCGCCTCAGGATCACTGCACGTCGGTCACGTCTTCTCGTACACGCACACCGACACCGTGGCCCGCTATCAGCGCATGCAGGGCAAGCGCGTCTTCTACCCGATGGGGTGGGACGACAACGGCCTGCCCACCGAGCGTCGCGTGCAGAATTACTATGGCGTGCGCTGCGACCCGACGCTCCCCTACGTCGATGGTTTCGTGCCCCCGCACGACGGCGGCACCGGCAAGAGCATCAAGGCCGCCGACCAGCAGCCCATCTCGCGTCGCAACTTCATTGAGCTGTGCGAGAAGCTGACGATCGAAGACGAGAAGCAGTTCGAAGACCTCTGGCGCACCCTCGGCCTGTCGGTGGACTGGGCGCAGACCTACCGCACCATCGGCCAGGACTCGCTGCGCGCCTCACAGCTCGCGTTCATTCGCAACGTCGAGCGTGGCGAGGCCTACCAGGCGCAGGCTCCTACCCTGTGGGACGTCACGTTCCGCACCGCCGTCGCACAGGCCGAGCTTGAGGATCGCGAGCAGCCGAGCGCCTACCACCAGCTTGCCTTCCACCGCACCGACGGTGGCGGTGACATTCTGATCGATACAACACGCCCCGAACTGCTGGCGGCCTGTGTCGCGCTCGTGGCACACCCCGATGACGAGCGCTTCCAGCCACTCTTTGGCACGACGGTGCGCACGCCGCTCTTCGACGTCGAGGTGCCCATCATGGCGCACCACCTGGCGCAGAAGGACAAGGGCACGGGCATCGCCATGATTTGTACGTTCGGTGACGTCACCGACGTGGTGTGGTGGCGCGAGCTGCAGCTGCCCAACCGCGCGATTCTCGGTTTCGACGGCCGCATCATCTCTGAGGCCCCCGAGGCGATTACGAGCGAGGCTGGCCAGGCCGCCTTCGCCGAAATCGCTGGCAAGACCGTGTTTAGTGCGAAGCAGATCGTGGTCGATAAGCTCACCGAGTCGGGCGAGCTCGTGGGCGACATTCGCAAGATCACGCATCCCGTCAAGTTCTTCGAGAAGGGCGACAAGCCCCTCGAGATCGTGTCGACGCGTCAGTGGTACATCAAGAACGGCGCGCACGACGAGGGCGTGCGCGAGCGGCTGCTCGCGCACGGCCGCGAGCTCGACTGGCACCCCGACTTCATGCGCGTGCGCTACGAGAACTGGGTCGAGGGGCTCTCGGGTGACTGGCTGATCTCGCGCCAGCGCTTCTTCGGTGTGCCGATTCCCGTCTGGTACCCGCTCGACGCCGACGGCAACCCCGTCTTCGACCAGCCGATCATTCCCGCCGTCGACCAGCTGCCCGTCGATCCTTCGAGCGATGTGCCCGCGGGTTACACCGAGGAGCAGCGCGGCAAGGCTGGCGGTTTCCAGGGCGAGGTCGACGTCATGGACACCTGGGCGACTTCTTCGCTCACCCCGCAGCTCGCGGGCGGCTGGGAGCGCGACCCCGAGCTGTTCGCACAGGTCTACCCCTACAGCCTGCGCCCGCAGGGCCAAGACATCATCCGTACCTGGCTGTTCTCGACGCTCTTGCGTTCGGAGCTCGAGTGCGGCCAGCTGCCGTGGAAGAACGCGGGCATCTCGGGCTGGA
Source organism: Leucobacter faecis (assembly GCF_054456635.2). Classification (NCBI taxonomy): domain Bacteria; kingdom Bacillati; phylum Actinomycetota; class Actinomycetes; order Micrococcales; family Microbacteriaceae; genus Leucobacter; species Leucobacter faecis. The sequence goes on along the minus strand of NZ_JBTJEP020000004.1, from coordinate 112,386 downwards.
TCCTTGACCCCGACCGCAAGAAGATGTCGAAGTCGAAGGGCAACGTCGTCACGCCCGCGGGCATGCTCGCGCAGCACGGTTCTGACGCCGTGCGCTACTGGGCTTCGTCCGCGAAGCTCGGCACCGACGCTTCGTTCGATCCGCAGAATCCCACGCAGATCAAGATCGGCCGTCGCCTCGCGATCAAGCTGCTCAACGCGGCGAAGTTCACGCTGAGCTTTGACGCTTCGGGCGCCGGATCAGTCACCGAGGCGATCGACCGGTCCATGCTCGCGAGCCTCGCGACCGTGATTGAGAACGCGACCCGCGCGTTCGAGAACTACGATCACGCCAAGGCGCTCGAGCTCACGGAGTCGTTCTTCTGGACGTTCTGTGACGACTACCTCGAGCTCGTCAAGGAACGCGCGCACAACGCGACCGGGCAAGATCAGGCCTCCGCCGTTACGGCCCTGCGCACCGCGCTTGGCGTATTCGCGCGCCTGTTTGCACCGTTCCTCCCCTACGCGACCGAAGAGGTGTGGTCGTGGTTCAATGAGGGTTCGGTGCACCAGGCAGCCTGGCCCGTCGCGTCTGAAGCGGCAGACCTCGCCGGTGATGGCGCAGACGCTGGCCTGCTCGACCTCGTGGGCGGCGCGCTGATTCGTGTGCGCGGCGCAAAGACTGACGCGAAGGCGTCGCAGCGCACCCAGGTCACGCTCGCCGTCGTGCAGGTGCCCGCCGCTGATCGCGATCGGCTCGCTCTCGCGGCCGGCGATCTTTCGGCTGTCGGCCGCATCACCGAGCTGCGCATCGAGGTGGCCGACGTTGATCACGTCACGGTCGCCGAGATTCAGCTCGAGCAGGCAGAGGGCTAGACCGTGCAGCTGGGGGCGCGTTGGCGCGCAGGTGATGCACCGCACCGCGGCGTGCCCCCGGTGCTGTACTCGGCCATCGCCGAGCAGGAGGCCGCCTATCCCGCGGCCTCCGCGTGGACGCTCACCTTTCTCGAGGGGCGCCCGCGGTGCACGCTAGACGATGCGGTCACGGTGGGCCTCGATGCGGCGGGCGCCGTAACCGTCGAAGCCGTGCAGTCGCTTACCACGGGTGGGTCTGCACCTGGATCCGGAGCAGCAGCTGACGCTTCGACAGTGAGCGGCGTCCCAGACGACGATGACGACGATTGGCTGAGCTAGTGGCGGAGGTGGCGCCTGCCGCGCGGGGCCCATTCGCGCTCGTGATTGGTGAGGCGCTCATCGACATTGCCGAGCATGAGGCCTCTGACGCCGCTCCCCTAGAGTACGTCGGCGGCAGCCCGGCCAACGTCGCGATGGGGCTCGCGCGCCTCGGCCACCCGGCGCTGCTCGCCACCCACCTGGGGGCAGATGCGCGCGGCGCCCGGATCCGTGACGCCCTCACTCGCGAGGGTGTGCAATGTAGTGCCGGATCTTTCCAAGCTGCCCGCACATCGACCGCGCGCGCCATCATCGACGCCGCGGGCGCGGCCCGCTATGAGTTCGACATTGACTGGCGGTTCGACGCCGCTACGGTGGTGGCCGAACATGGCGCTGTGGCGAGCAGCACTCTCGACTACGCGCTCGTGCACACCGGATCGATCGCGCTGTTCCTTGAGCCTGGCGGAGCCGATGTAGTTCACTACCTCGAGGCGCTACCCGGTGACGTTGTCGTGACGCTTGATCCCAACGTCAGACCAACGCTGATGCCCCCGCACGAGACCGCGCTTGAACGCTTCGAGCGTGCGGCGCGCCGCGCACAGATCGTCAAGCTCAGCGACGAAGACGCCGAGTGGCTCTACCCTGGCCTCTCTCCTGAGTCTGCTGCGAGGCAAATCCTTGCGCTCGGTGCCGACGTGGTCGTCGTAACGCTGGGGGCCGCTGGCGCCCTCGCAGTGACAAAGACTCAGCGCATCGAGGTTCCCACAGCGGCGACCCGCGTCGTCGATACGATTAGCGCTGGCGATTCGTTCATGGCTGCGCTCATTTCAAGCGCGCTCGAGCTCGGCGTTGCAGGGCTGACATCACACCTGGACGCTGTGATGGATCGCGCTTCGCGCGCTGCCGCGATTGCGGTGTCACAGGCGGGCGCGAATCCACCGCACCGCGCACAGCTCGACGCCGATTAGCCTGGTCATTCTGCGCAACCTCACCCGTCATTCTGCGCAACCCCACCCCGTCATTCTGCGCAACCCCACCCCGTCATTCTGCGCAACCCCACCCCGTCATTCTGCGCGACGAAGGAGTCGCAGAATCCAGTCTTCACCCTTCGGCGCTCTCGCCCTCGAAGGGTCACGGCTGATGCCTGCGCTTCTACTGGTTGCGGTCAGGTGGAGGGCGGCTTCGAGCACACCTGTGGGCAAAGGTTGAATCTCACTATTCACCCGGGTGCCAGCGCCCACCCGCGTCACGAGTAAGCCCTCCTCCTCTAGCGCCTTGTACGCCTTCTCGACGGTGCCGGGAGCAACACTAAGTCTGACGCAAGTTGCCTCACTGATGGCAGACGCTCACCAGAGGCCAATACGCCCACCGAAATGAGCCCCAAGAGCTGATCCCTGATTTGCTCGCTCAGGCCCAGAGCCCGTAGCAAAAGAAGGCCCCTCTTGGCATCAGCACCTCGGACTCAAGTGGACACGCTTCCTTTCGTTACACCACACAAGCCCCGCCCTTCGCCACACTGCGCGAGCACGCCCCCTATGGCCACGCGGTGCGAGTGCACCCCCTATGGTCATGCTGCCACCCCCTATGGTCATGCTGCGCGACGAAGGAGTCGCAGTACCCATTCCACTCCCAGATCGGCCGCTGCCCGCCTTCCGACGCACATCAGGTCGAGTCGTCCACAGCCCCCTGTTTCGACCGAAAATTGGCGTGATTACGCCAAATCTGTGGATAACTTCACTCGAATAAATCTACGATCCGTGAAACAATAGGGTATGGAAGCCAAACCCTCACCACAGCACGAAGAACCCCTCGCGGGCCTCTTCACTGAGGGCGAGGGCGCTGGCACTGGGGCGGGCGCGAACGACCCCGCCACAGACGGTGCTCCGGCTACGAGTGCTACTGCGGGCGGGCTCGGTGGTGCCACCGCGGGCGGGCTGGGGATGCAGGCGAAGTGTGACGAGATCGTGCAGCTCGTGGCGCACGTGCAGGCCCTGTTCCCAGCTGACTGCCCCGGCTCCGACGCCCGTGCGGTCGTGAACGAGCTCACCGACGAGGGTGTCATCGATTTCGTGAAGATCGTGGCGCAGGTGATGCGTCGATGTGCAGAGCTCGAGGCACTCAGTGCGGGGGCGGTGGGTGCGCGGTCGGTGAAGCGGGGCGGGCGGCCCGGGGTGGCGCAGGCGAGTGGTTTTAAAACGAGTGTTGAGATGATGCAGTACCTCACGGGGAGTTCGTGGGGTGAAATGTCTCGCAAAGTGCGGGTGGGTCAGAGCATGCTCGCTGGTGAGACCGCGGAGCGAGAAGCCCGTGTACAGCGTGAAGAATTGGCGAGGCTCGCCCGCGAAGCAAACGGCAGCGACGGCGACAGTGACAGCGATGGTGCTGATGGCGATGCGGGTGCGTCCGGTGTTGACGCTGAAGCAGCCGCGGCGGCGGCCGCCGAAAGAGCGGCGGCAGAAGCGGTGCTGGTGTTGGCGGTGCCGTGGCATACGGTGCTTGACCGGGCTGTGTCGCGTGATCTCCTCACCGACCCGCAAAACGATGCGATCAGGCAGGGCCTCGGTGCGCCGCCGCGCGCCCCCGAACCAGACACCCACACTGCAGACGCCCCCACAGGCGCCACGGGTGCTACGACAGGCGCCGTGGCAAACGCTGCAGCAAGCAGCACTACATCTGCCGCCGCGGCGGCTGCGGTAGCGCCAGCGTGTGCGTTCCACACGGCCGCCTACGCGGCCCTCCACACTTCCCACCCCCAAAACAGGACTGCCGGCAATCCCGCCGACGGCACTACCGAGAATCCCGCCGGCGGCACTACCGATGGCACTGCCAACGGTTCTACCAGCGCTTTTCTCACCACGAGTGCGGGTTTCTTTGACGCGGGCTCGTGTGGGGGCCGATGTGAAGCGGCCCTGCTGGTGTTGTGGTGGCAGGCCGGGCTCGACCTGATCGGGGCGGCCCAGCACACCCGGGTGGAAGAGCTACGCCGGCAGGCGCGAGCGATTCGTGATCTCCTCGACCCCGACGGGGCCACCCTGCGCCGTAACCAACGGTACGAGGCGCGCTCGTTCAGGTGGTGGACGGATCAGAAGGGGCAGTTCCATGCCCGCCTCACCTGTGACGATGACGCGGGGGCGTGGATTCAGACGATCTTTGCGAGCGCGCTGCGCCCCCGCCGGGGCGGGCCCCGCTTCATCGACCCCGACGAGCAGGCCGCGGGCGAAGAACTCGTGCAAGACCAGCGCAGCCACGAACAAATCTCACACGACCTCCTCATCGACCTGCTCCAGTCGGGCGCGGTCGCTGATCAGAAGACCGTGTTTGGTACCCGGCAGGTGGGGGTGCGGGTGGTGCAGGTCGTGAACCGTGAAGCATACCTCGCCGAGCAGGCTGAGGCCCGCGCCGCTGAAGCGGCCGCGCCGCTGAAGCGGCCGCGGAAGCCGCGAAGGCCGCGAAGAAAGCGGCCCGGCAGGCGGCCCGCGGCAAGACTCCCGCAGCTCCGGCGGCTCCAGCGGATCCGATCGGGGTGGTCGCCTGGTACGAAGACGGCCTCACCATCACTTCTGACGCGGTTGTCGCGCGGCAGCGCTGCAACGCCGGTGTCGTGTACGTCACGGTCGACGAAGACTACAACCCCCTCGACGTGGGGCGCGAACAACGGCTCTACAACGGGTCCCAACGCATCGCCCTCGCCACCCGTGATGGCGGGTGTCGCTGGCCGGGCTGTGACCGGCCCTCTTCCTACTGTGAAGCGCACCATATTGACCACTGGCACTCCGACCAGGGCCGCACCGACATCGATCGAGGGATCGCTCTCTGTAAAGCGCACCATTTGCAGCTCCATAACTACGGATGGAAGATCACCCGCGACGGGCGCGGCCCCTTCATGCTCCATCCACCACCAGACACCGAGGGGACAACTCCGCCCATCATCCTCGAAAACCCACCCCCATCAGTCACCCGGTCACCACAATCACCACCGGGCGCGACCAGGCGACCCGACCTCGCCGCGGCAGGGGCAGGGGCGGCAGGCGTAGGAACAGGCGCAGCAGGAGCATCCGCAGGGGCAGCCGCGGCCCGAGCGGCAGCACCCACCTTCGAGCTCACCCAGACCGAGCTCGCGACACCACTTCCCCTCACCTACGGGATGCAACTCGGCGCCGCGAGAGCGCGGCGCTTCAAACCAGCCGACCAGCGGGCCTACGCACAAGCCAACGGGTACGCATAGGCGCGGGCGGGCAACAACGAGCTATCCAATCAGGCACGAGCAGACACCAGCAGGCACCAGCAGACACCAGCAGACACCAGCAGACACGAGCAGACACGAGCAGACACGAGCAGACACAGGCGCCCGAGCCGGCATAGGAGCTTACGACTTGCAGAGTCCAGGTTCAAGGCTCAAGCTTTGGCTACAGAGGCTCGCAAGCCCCGTGCGCTCATCCGCCCGAGGCAAGAGACGCTGGCACATCATGGTTCCGACTCCCCCTACACAGAATGCCGAACCCGGGCATTGCCGAGCCGCCTTGCAGCGTGGGATAGCCTCTGGGCTGATCCTGCAGAACGACGATGCAAATCGCACCACGCGGCGCGCGTTCACGCCATCGCTCCCCTTCACAACAGGCCCCACGAGCATGCACGAAGCTTCGCATCACGTTCACGCGCCACGCACCCGACGTCCGCCTTAAAGTCGCGAGCGCGACATCTCACTTGGACAGACTAATCAGGTCTTAGACAATCCGAGAGAGGGCAACATGCCGCAGTCGATTCGCACCACCGTTCGCAGTTCCATCATCGCCGCGTCAGTCCTTGCAGCGATCACCCTGACGGGCTGTCAACAAGCGGCGGCACCGTCCGCCATGAGTGCACCAGCAGGCGCCGCTGACATCGGCGAGGTGTCAGTCACCACGCCCCGCCTCAAAACCGCCGACAACTTTCGTGACGTTGCCGGCACCGACACCGCGCTCGGAGTACCCGGCGGGTACCTCGCTTCTGGCGTAGCGTACCGCTCTAACGCCTTAGACGTCGACGATAGCGATCTTGCTACCTTGAGCGACCTCGACATCGACACAATCATCGACCTGCGCACCCCCGAGGAAATCACGAAGCAGCCCGACCGGGTTCCTGAAGGCACCAAGTATGTGAACATCGATATCTTGGGCGGCAGCACTACCGCAGCCAACCCCAACGCTGATTTTGCAGTAAGCACGCCAGAAGACGCAGCCCAGAAACTGATCGATGTCAACAACGGCTTTGTGCGAGACGCAGGTCAACGTGCCCGGTTTGGTGAAGTTCTCACCACCATCGCCGAGACCGAGGGGCCCGTGCTGTTTCACTGTACCGCAGGCAAAGACCGTGCCGGTTGGACAAGCGCCCTTCTCCAACTCGCCGCTGGCGCCGAAGAAGCCGATGTCATGGACAACTACTTGGCCACCAATGCATACTCCGCTGAGCGAGTCGCAGCCACCAAAGAAAAGGTCGTTGAATCGCGTGGCCCTGAGGCAGCCGAAGCCATCGGGGTGCTGCTGGGAGTGCAATCCGAATTCCTGCAAGCCAGCCTCGACGCCGTACACGACGAATTCGGCGACATCGATGGCTACCTGACCGACGGCCTCGGTCTTTCCGATGAGACCGTGACTCAGCTGCGTGAAAAGCTCACCGTTTGACGCGATCACACAAACATGCCCCGGTTCACCGCTGTGTTGCGGCGAACCGGGGCGCGCTAATTCTAGGTGTTCGCTAGTTAGGCGCTCTCGCGCCCCAGCTGATGCGACTCGATCACCCGCGGGGCCGCTTCGCCCAACACTGACTCCCGCGTCACGATGACCTTCGTCACGGTGTCGCTGGAGGGCACCTCGAACATCACCGGACCAAGTAGGTTCTCGAGGATCGCGCGTAGACCGCGTGCTCCGGTCTTGCGTGCCACCGCGAGCTCGGCGATCGCCTGCAGCGCCTCGGGCTCGAATTCAAGGCTGACGCCGTCAAGCTCGAACATGCGCTGGTACTGCTTCACGAGCGCGTTCTTAGGCTCCGTCAAAATCTCACACAGTGCCGACACATCGAGCGGGTCCACCGTCGCGATCACGGGCAACCGCCCAATGAACTCGGGAATCAGCCCGTACTTATGAAGGTCCTCAGGCTGCACCTGTGAGAAGAGCCGGTCGCTGTCACGCTTGCTGGCGACCGTCGCACCAAACCCGATACCGCCCTGCCCCAAGCGCGAGCCGATAATCTCTTCGAGGCCAGAAAACGCGCCCGCGACGATGAACAATACGTTGGTTGTGTCCAGCTGCAGAAACTCTTGATTGGGGTGCTTACGCCCACCTTGAGGGGGGATCGATGCGACCGTGCCCTCAAGTATCTTCAACAGGGCCTGCTGCACGCCCTCACCCGACACGTCACGCGTAATCGAGGGGTTCTCGGCTTTGCGAGTGATCTTATCGATCTCGTCGATGTAGATGATGCCCGTCTCAGCCCGCTGCACATCGAAGTCTGCCGCCTGCAGCAGCTTCAGCAGGATATTCTCTACGTCTTCGCCGACGTAGCCCGCTTCAGTTAGGGCAGTCGCATCTGCTACCGCGAAAGGTACGCCCAGTTGGCGAGCAAGGGACTGCGCGAGGTAGGTCTTGCCACAGCCGGTCGGGCCGATCATCAGAATATTCGACTTCGCGATTTCGACCTGTTCCGCGGCACTCTCAGCGCTCGTCAGGGTCGAAAGCGCACGCACGCGCTTGTAGTGGTTATAAACCGCTACCGCGAGCGACTGTTTGGCCCGCTCCTGACCCACAACATAATCGTCGAGGAAGTCAGAAATCTCGCGGGGCTTATGCAGAGTGAAGTCAGAGGGCTCAGCGGGTTGATTCTCGGTCAGCCGCTCTTCAATAATCTCGTTGCACAGCGCGACACACTCGTCACAGATATAGATCTGCGGGCCGGCTATCAGCTGCTGTACTTGCTTCTGCGACTTACCGCAGAAGGAGCACTTGAGCAGGTCGCTGCTTTCGCCGATCTTCGCCATGCGGAGGCTCCTTTACGCTCAAACGAGAACTACTGAAGACACTAGCGCGCACCGCCGACAAAGCCAGACGGCACGCCGCGGGCCCGGGAGCACGCTCCCGGGCCCATCGACTTATTCTCCCAGAACCGGCTGAGGGTTCTTGCGGCTCGTCAACACCTGGTCGACCAGACCGTACTCGAGAGCCTCCTGGGCGCTGAGAATCTTATCGCGGTCGATATCGGTGTGCACCTGCTCGGGGGTACGCTTCGAGTGCTTCGAAAGCGTCTCCTCGAGCCACTCCCGCATACGCATAATCTCGCGCGCCTGAATCTCGATGTCCGAGGCCTGGCCGTGACCACCCTGCCCGGTCGAAGGCTGGTGGATCAGCACGCGCGCGTTCGGCAGCGCGAGGCGCTTGCCCGGCGTACCACCCGCGAGCAGCACGGCAGCGGCCGAGGCAGCCTGGCCGAGGCACACCGTCTGCACGTGTGGGCGAATGTACTGCATCGTGTCGTAGATCGCCGTCATCGCCGTAAATGACCCACCGGGCGAGTTGATGTACATAGTGATGTCGCGCTCAGGGTCCTGGCTCTCCAGCACGAGCAGCTGTGCCATCACATCGTCGGCCGAGGCGTCGTCCACCTGCACACCGAGGAAGATGATCCGGTCCTCGAAAAGCTTCGCGTAGGGATCCTGGCGCTTGTATCCGTACGCTGTGCGCTCCTCAAACGTGGGCAGCACGTAGCGCGAGCCGGGCATTTGCAGCTGCGAGCCGCCGGAACTTGGCATGTGGTTCATGTTCATAGAATCTTCTGTTCCTGTTCTGACTACTTGCTCGTACCGCCGCCGCCGATGACGTCGGTAGCGGAGTCGCGGATGAAGTCAACGAAACCGTAGGCGAGAGCCTCATCGGCCGTAAACCAACGATCTCGGTCGCCGTCTTCGTTGATCTGCTCGACCGTCTTGCCGGTCTGAGCAGCCGTGATCTGTGCGAGGCGGTTCTTCATCGACGTGATCAGCTGAGCCTGCGTCTGAATATCGCTCGCCGTGCCACCAAAGCCACCGTGGGGCTGGTGCAGCAGAACGCGCGCGTTCGGCGTAATGTAGCGCTTACCCTTGGTGCCTGCCGTCAGCAGGAACTGCCCCATCGAGGCGGCCATGCCGATACCAACGGTAACAATGTCGTTGGGCACAAATGACATCGTGTCGTAGATCGCCATGCCAGCGGTAATGGAGCCACCGGGCGAGTTGATGTACAGGTAGATATCGGCCTCGGGGTCCTCGGCCGCGAGGAGCAGGATCTTGGCACAGATCTCGTTCGCGTTATCGTCGCGAACCTCTGACCCGAGCCAAATGATCCGGTCCTTGAGCAGTCGTTCAAACACGCTGACCGGTGGTGTCTGTTCAGCCATTCGGCGCTCCATTCGTTGTCGTCTGGTACGAGAGTATCGAGTTCTTCGGGCCGAAACGGGCATGTTCGCCGTCGGCACACACGCCGCTGACGCGAGAATCCCCCGCCCCGATACCGGGGCGAGGGATTCTCGAACTACTGCGGCGTCAAGCAGATGCTTACTCTGCAGCCTTCTCAGCCTCAGCGGCCGCCTTCTTGGCAGCGCGGGTTGCTGCAGCCTTCTTGGCTGCTGCCGAACGAGCGGCCTTCTTCGCGGCCTCCTCGTCTGCTGCAGCATCTGCTGCGGGTGCTTCTTCAGCCGGAGCCTCAACCGGAGCTTCGGCAGCTGCCTCAGCATCTTCGTCGGCGTCGTCCTCAACGGGATCGTTGTCGACAGCCGTGAACTCGGTCAGATCGACCTTGTTGCCAGCCTGGTCGACTACCTCAGCCTTTGCGAGCGCGATAGCCAGCGCCTTGTTGCGGGTAACCTCGCCGAGGATGACACCCATCTGGTTGCCCTGGCTGATCGCCTGGAGGAACTGGGTGGGCTCCATGCCGTACTGCTGCGCCGACTGGAAAATGTACTGCGACAGCTCGTTCTGCGTCGGGGTCACTTCTTCAGCCTCGACGAGCGCGTCGAGCAGCAGCTGCAGCTGGATCTGCTCTTCAGCCTGCTTACGAACCTCTGCACGGTGCTCGTCGTCCTCGAGACGACCCTCACCCTCAAGGTGACGGTGCACTTCTTCTTCCACGAGCTCCTCAGAGATCGGGATACCGGCCTGCTCGATGAGCGTAGCGGTGAAGAGGTCGCGTGCCTGCTGACCCTGGGCGAAGACCGACGCACGGCCGGCCTGCTCCTTGAGGCTCTCGCGCAGCTCGTCGATCGTGTCAAACTCGCTTGCGAGCTGTGCGAACTCGTCGTCAGCCTCGGGAAGCTCGCGCTCCTTGACAGCGGTCAGCGTCACAGCAACTTCTGCGTCGCGGCCCTCGTGCTCGCCACCCAGCAGCTGTGACGTGAAGGTCGTCGACTCACCGGCGGTGAGCGTCTCGATGGCCTCATCGGTGCCTGCGAGCAGGTTACCTGCGCCCACCTCGTACGAGATGCCGCTTGCCTGGTCAACTTCTTCGCCGTCGATCGATGCGGTGAGGTCGAGCTCAACGAAGTCGCCGGTCGCTGCGGGGCGATCAACAGTCACGAGAGTGCCGAAGCGCTCGCGCAGCTTGGTCATTTCTGCCTCAACGGCAGCCTCATCGACCTCAGCGTTGTCAACGGTCAGCTTGATGCCGTCGTAGGTGGGCAGAGTGAACTCGGGGCGCACCTCAACCTCGAACACGAGAACGAGGGTGCTCTCGGGATCCTTAGCTTCGATCCACTGCGCAACATCAGCGGTGGGACGCCCCATGGGCTGCTCCCCCGACTCTGCGAGTGCCTGCTGGAAGAAGGTGTCGAGCGAAGCGTTCACGGCTTCCTGGATCACTGCCTCGCGGCCAACGCGCTGATCGATGATCTGGGCGGGAACCTTGCCCTTGCGGAAGCCGGGCACCGAGACCTGCTCGGAGATCGTCTTGTAGGCCTGCTTCAGGTGCGGCTCGAGCTCGTCGAGCGTAACCTCCACGCTCAGCTTGGCGCGGGTCGGGGTGAGCTTCTCAGCAGTCGTCTTCGGCAATTTGGCCTCTCATCGGGTTGAAATCTTGGATTATGCCTGAGTCGGGCCAAATGACCCTGGTCGGGGCGACAGGATTTGAACCTGCGACCTCCCGCTCCCAAAGCGGGCGCTCTAGCCAAGCTGAGCTACGCCCCGAAACCTGTAGGTTTCTGGTGTTGTTGGCACTCGGAAGTGCGCAACCCGAGCAAGTCTAGCCGAAGGAAGACCGTTTGCGCATATCGTGTGCGTCTCGCGTGTGGCGCCAGGCCCCAGGGGCCACAACACGCTGAAGACTCCAGTAAATAGGAGCGGCGCTCTGCCGAGAAATACTTGGAGGGGCTGACGGGAATCGAACCCGCATAACCAGTTTGGAAGACTGGGGCTTTACCACTAAGCTACAGCCCCGAACCGCTGATGCGGTCGGGTGGCGCTTGCGCCTCAACGATCATACTGCACATGGAGCGCGAGATTGCACACGGGCAATGCTAACCGCGTGTCGCGTCGCGGTGGGCTGCGGTGTAGCCGGCGTAGCGCTCGGCGTTGAGTCGGACGGCTTCGCGATCACCATGACGCAACTCACGAACGATACGTGCGGGCACCCCAGCTACGAGCGACCCCGGCGGCACGCGCATCCCCTGTGGCACGAGTGCCCCCGCTGCCACGAGGGAGCCGGCCCCGACGACCGCACCGCTGAGCACTGTCGCGTTCATGCCCACCAGGCACCCGTTTTCGATTTGTGCTCCGTGCACGACCGCGCTGTGCCCCACCGAGACGTCGTCACCGATGACCGCGGGGTTGCCCGCTTGAGTGTGCACGACCACACCGTCTTGCAGGTTTGTACGCGCCCCAATGCGCACCGCATCCGAGTCGCCGCGCACGACCGCGTTGTACCAAACGCTGCTGCCTTCGCCGACTTCTACGTCACCGACCACGACCGACCCCGGCGCAAGCCAAACCGTCCCGTGAAGGCGGGGTGATCCGTAGGGCGGCACAGCGATAACAAGTCCGTGCCGATCGCGAGACTCTCCGCTGCTCCCCTGCTCGTCGCTCGCCTGCTCAGCAACTGAGTTCTCCACCATGAGACCCCCTTCTCAAACAATCCTGAACTCCGCAGAAAAGCGAAAGGCCCTCACCGAAGTGAGGGCCATTCTTGTGTTGCTCCCCCGGCTGGGCTCGAACCAGCGACATCCTGATTAACAGTCAAGCGCTCTGCCAACTGAGCTACGGGAGATCATTGCGTTGCAACGAGATTTATATTAGCTCGGGCTCGAAAGCGTTTGCAAATCGAGGGCCCCGCATCACTGATCCCGGGCGAGCCGCCCGCTATTCCTCAGCAATTTCGTCGTACGCGTTTGCCCGCAGCGCCTGCGCAAGCAACTGAACGTAGCCGTGATCGGCGTGCCGAAAGATCTCGTTAATGTCGCCTCGGCCGATGAGCTGGCCCTCCTGCAACACCATCACTTCTGACACGAGCGCTTCGAGCATGCCAATGTCGTGGCTGATGAGCAGCATGGTTGCGCCGGTGCGCTCCCGGTACCACTTCAGCAGGTTGACGATCTTTGGCCTGTTGTTCGCGTCGACCCCCAGCGTTGGTTCGTCTGCGATGAGTAGCTTCGGGTCAAGCATGAGTGCCCGAATGACAGCGATGCGCTGCCGCTGACCCTTCGAGAGCTCGTACGGATACTCCTGCAGCTTCGCGAGCGGCATCGCAACAATGTCCATCATCTCGGCGATCTGCTCGCCCACTGCGTCGCGATCGAAGTTCTTTGCGCGCTCGGTGATGGGTTCCAACAAGATATCGCCCACGTTGAGCTCTGGTGTGAGCGTCGCCCCCGCTTCCTGCGACAGGAATCCGGTGTAGGCCGTGAGCCTCGCACGGTTGCGCCGCCCGAGGCGTTTCATGGGCATGTCAAGCACGGTGGCAGACCCGCCCACCAGTTTGATGCGTGACGATTTATCGCCAGCGTCTTCGGCGCGTCCCGCAAGAAATTTCGCGAGGGTAGATTTGCCCGAACCACTCTCGCCCAGCAGTGCGACGACCTCGCCGCGGCGCACATCGAAACTCAGCCCCTCCAGCGCCTGAAACGCCCTACCGCCCCCGTGGGCCGGGTATGCGAGTGACAGGTCAGAGACGCTAATGCTGGGATCAGCGTCTGGAACCGGGTGTGGCATCTACAATCTCCTTGATCGGTAACAGTCAGCCCTAGGCTACTCGGCGCGCAGCCCGCGACGGGCCGCTTCGAGCGCGACGAGCTGCTCTTGGATGCGTCTGGAGCCCGGGTCCGCCGGGTCTGGGATGCGCTGCAATCTCGCGCGCAGCTCGCGCCCCAGCGACACAAGGTCGCGGTCGAGCAGCGAAATCACTACGTCGCGTGCGTACACGGCGACCTGATTCGCTCGCCGCTCTGGTATCGGCGCGATCGCCAGCTCCCGGATCAGCCCATGGTGGGTTTCGGGCGCGGCGTTCAGAACATGCTCAAGCCCGCAATCGCCTGTCGCGGCGAGCGAAGCGCCAATCGCGTCACGCACTACGGCCAGATCCGGATCAAAAACCTGCGCCGTAGCGGCCTGCAGCAGCAGGTCGCTGCCGACGCCGGCGGGCTGCTGCAGCATCGCCATGAGCGCGTCACGTTCGAGCCAGGTCGTGGGCTGCTGGCGCAGCATCGACATGCTGATGCGGCGGGCGGGGGGCTGGGGGGCCTCGGCCCCGTAGGGGGTCGGCCCGTCGAACTGCGGCTGCTGGTCGAAAGGGTCACGCTGGTCAAATTGGCCGCGCGACGGCCTCTGCCCCGGCCGTGCTGCCCCCTCGGCGCGCCGAATCGCCTGCCCCACCTCAGCGAGCTCGAGCCCCAACATGCGGGCGAGCTCGCGGGCGTAACCCGGCTTCAGCGATGCGTCCTTTATCTCGGCCACGATTGGCGCAGCCTCGCGCAGGGCGAGCGCGCGCCCCTCGACGCTGTTGAGATCGAAACGCGACACGGCCTGCCTGAGCGCGAACTCGAACAGCGGCACCTTTTGGGTGAAGAGGTCGCGCACGGCTTCATCGCCGCGCTGCAACCTCAGATCACTCGGGTCAAGGCCTTCGGGCGCCACCGCGACGTAGGTTTGCGCGGTGAACCGCTTTTCTTCCGAGAACGCCCGCAGTGCGGCCTTCTGCCCCGCTTCGTCGGGGTCGAACGTGAAAATGACCTCGCCTGCACTGTCGTCGCCCATGATGCGACGCAGCACCGAGATGTGGTCTTTGCCAAACGCGGTGCCACACGTGGCGACCGCCGAGTCAATACCGGCAAGATGGCAAGCCATCACATCGGTGTAGCCCTCGACGATCACTGCTCGTTTGCCACGTGAAATCGCTTTCTTGGCGAGGTCAAGCCCGTACAGCACCTGCGATTTGTGGTAGACCGGCGACTCGGGCGTGTTGAGGTATTTGGGGCCCTGGTCGTCGTCATACAGTTTGCGCGCGCCAAACCCGAGCACCTGACCGCTCGTGTCACGAATCGGCCACACGATGCGGCCACGAAATCTGTCGTACGCGCCGCGGCGCCCCTCGGAGGCGAGCCCCGACTGAATCAGCTCGGGTGCCGTGTACCCCTGCTGCGCCAGCGCGTTCGACATGCCGTCCCAGCCGCGCGGCGCATAGCCCACCCCAAACATTTCGCACGCGGCGGCATCAAACCCCCGCTGCGCGAGAAACTCGCGCGCCGTGAGCGCCTCTTCGCCCGCGAGTTGTGTGACGAAGAACGCTGCCGCTGCCTGGTTCGCGGCGAGCAGCCGGGCACGGTTCGGCCCGTCTTCGCGGCGCGTCGTACCCTCTTCGTAGGTGAGGGCGAAGTGAATGCGCGCCGCGAGCCGCTCGACCGCTTCGGTGAAAGTGAGGTGATCGGTGCGCTGCAAGAACGTGATGGCGTCGCCCGACTCACCGCAACCAAAGCAGTGATAATAGCCCGCCGCCGGGCGCACGTGAAAGCTGGGGCTGCGCTCGTCATGAAACGGGCAGAGCCCCTTCATCGAGTCAACGCCCGCGTTCTTGAGCGTCACGTGATCGCCCACGAGATCGGCGAGGTTTACGCGACGCTTCACCTCTTCAATGTCGCTCGCGCGAATCCGTCCCGCCATAGCGCTCTAGTCTAGTCGCTGCACGATTTCTTTGAGACCAGCCGGCGTAGTGACGCCGCTACCTCTGGTCCGAAATCGCTGCGCGATTTCTTTTAGACCAGCGGTACCTGACAGAGCCGCTGGTACCAGGCGATCGCCGACTGGTCGGTGAGCGACGCCACCTGGTCGACGATCGCGCGCCGCGCGGTGCCCTCGGTCGTGGCGGCCCTAAAGTCTGCGGCGTAAGCGGGTTCAAGCTCCGTGGGCCCAGCTTCCCACAGCGTGTGCATCAGCTCAATAAGCAGGGTGCGCTGTCTGCGATAGGTGGGCTGCCTGCGCCCCGCTTGCATCACAAACGCTGCGACAATGCCTTTGAGCACCGCAATCTCTGCCTGCACCTCGCGCGGTACCACGACGTCGCCGCCGTAGCGCGCAAGCGGGCCCTGAGTGTGGGCGAGCGTCGCGCGAATGGATTCCCTGGCGAACCTGCCGATCATGTCGCTCGTAAAGTTTTTGAGCTGCGCTTGGTGCCTGCGCGAACCATCCCAGCCGCGCAGCCAGGTCTCGCTACTCGACATCCGGTCAAACGCGGCCCCGAGTTCGTCGCTCGTGAACTCTTCACCTGCCCATGCCGCGACGGCCCGAATCAGCGCAGCGTGGCCTGAGCGCGCCGTGAGTATCTCGGGATCAATATGCTCGCTCACGATGGCATCTTCGAAGTCGTGCACCGAGTAGGCAATGTCGTCTGACAGGTCCATGACCTGCGCTTCTGCGCACTTGTGCCGTTCGGGCGCACCCGCCCGCAGCCACGTGAAGACTTCGGTGTCTTCGGTGAGGTAGCCAAACTTCATACTTCCCGGGGCTGCGTCTTGGAGCGCCCAGGGATACTTGCAGCTCGCGTCAAGCGTTGCACGCGTCAGGTTCAACCCGACACTTTCGCCTGCCTCGCTGAATCGCTTTGGTTCGAGGCGCGTCAAAATGCGCAGCGTTTGCGCGTTACCCTCGAATCCGCCGAAGCCTGACGCCCATTCGTTGAGCGCTTTCTCACCGTTGTGCCCAAAGGGCGGGTGGCCGAGGTCGTGCGCAAGGCACGCAGTGTCAACCACGTCTTGTGACAGCCCCAGCGACGCTGCCAGTTCGCGGCCAATCTGGGCAACCTCAAGCGAGTGGGTGAGCCTATTGCGCGCAAAGTCGATGCCGCTCGTGGGGCTGAGCACCTGAGTCTTGGCAGCGAGGCGCCGCCACCCACTCGAGTGCAGCACACGTGCTCGGTCTCGCGCAAAATCACTGCGTGCCCCGCTGTGCGTCTCGGGCGAGAAGCGCTCGGCGTCTGCGGCGGTATACCCGTCGGGCAGTGGTGAGCTAGCCACCGTCAACCCCCAGCCCGGCGACCTCTGCTTCGGCGAGGGCGGCGCGGTCAATGTTGTCACTCGTGCGACTGTCGAGCCAGCCATCGGGCAGGTGCACCCGCTTGGGGCTCCCCGCGCGGCCACGCTGCCCCTCTGCACCAATACCGGGGTAGGGCATGTCGGCGTCCATAGTGGCGAAAATGTCGTCCATCTGCGCGAGCGACTCGACCGTGGCGAGCGAGCGGCGCAGGTCGCCGCCCAGCCCGTAACCCTTGAAATACCAGGCGACGTGTTTACGAATATCGCGGCACGCCCAGTCTTCTTCACCATCGAAGAATTCGGTGAGCAGCTCGGTGTGGCGACGCATCGTTTGCATCACAAAGCCGAGCGGTGGCTTAGCGATGGTGCGCGCTGCTTCCTCGGCCGTGATCTCACCGTACTCTGCACGAAACGCTGCCGTGAGGTCGCCAAACAGCCACGGGCGCCCCAGGCAGCCACGGCCCACGACCACTCCGTCGCAGCCGGTCTCGCGCACCATGCGCACAGCGTCTTCGGCCGACCAGATGTCACCGTTGCCGAGAATGGGTACGCTCGTGATCGTCTCTTTGAGCGTCGCGATCGAGCTCCAGTCTGCGTGCCCCGAGTAGTGCTGGTTCGCAGTGCGGCCGTGCAGCGCGATTGCGGCGACCCCCGCCTGCTCGGCGGCGCGCGCCGCGTCGAGGTAAGTCATATGGTCTTCGTCGATGCCCTTGCGCATCTTAATCGTGAGCGGCACGTCGCCTGCCGCCTGCACCGCGCCCTCGACGATCGCGCGAAACAGATCCTGCTTCCAGGGCAGTGCCGACCCGCCGCCCTTGCGCGTCACCTTGGGTACTGGGCAACCGAAGTTCAGATCGATGTGGTCTGCGAGATCTTGATCAACCAAAAACCGCACAGCCTCAGACACGGTCTTCGGGTCGACACCGTACAACTGAATCGACCGGGGCGTCTCGCTCTCATGATGTTTGATGAGCCGCAGTGACGCTGGCGTGCGTTCAACGAGCGCGCGACTCGTGATCATCTCGCTGACGTAGAGGCCCGCGCCGTGCTCGCGGCACAGCCGCCGAAATGCGGTGTTCGTAATGCCGGCCATGGGGGCGAGCACCACGGGCACCTCGAGCTCGAGGTTGCCGATGCGCAGTCGCTGGGCGGTCGCTGGGTTCTGCGGAAGCGTGAGAGAAGACATCACCGGCCATTCTCTCACGCTGAGGCGGGTTTCTCCCCTGGCGCGTCGATGGCGCCGCCAAAGCGCCTGTCTCGGTCATGATAAATCTGTATCGCGCGCCACAGCTCGGCCCGCCCGAAGTCGGGCCACAGGGTGTCAAGAAACACCATCTCGGCGTACGCCGACTGCCAGAGCATGAAGTTTGAGGTGCGCTGCTCGCCCGAGCTGCGCAAGAACAGGTCGACGTCGGGCAGTTCGGGCACGTACAGGTGGCGCTCAATTGTGCGCTCAGTGATGCCTTTGGGGGTGAGTCTCCCCGCCTCAATCTCAGCCGCGATCGACCGCACCGCGTCGGTAAGTTCGTTACGACCGCCATAGTTCACGCACATCGTGAGCGTCAGGCCCGTGTTGTGCGCCGTCTCACGCTCAGATGCTCGCAGCTCATTGATCACCGATCCCCACAGCTTCGGCCGGCGCCCCGCCCACCGCATGCGTACGTTCCAAGCATCAAGCTGCGCGCGCCGCCTGCGCAGCACGTCACGGTTGAACCCCATTAGAAACCGCACCTCGTCGGGTGAGCGCCGCCAGTTCTCGGTCGAGAATGCGTACACGCTCAGGTGCGTAACGCCAGCCTGGATCGCGCCCGCCACGACGTCGAGCAGGGCCTGCTCGCCCATGCGGTGCCCCTCGACGCGCGGCAGCCCCCGCTTGTTCGCCCACCGCCCGTTGCCGTCCATGACGATCGCGACATGCTTGGGGGCTGCGCCGCGAAACGCGGGCGGCTGCTCGCCCGTCCAGTCGACGGGCACAAGGGTCTGGGGAGCTACGGGCATGCTTCAAAGTCTAGGCCGTGTTCATGCTCCGGATCACCGACGCGCCACTCCCAGCGACCGCAGCCCCCGCTCCAGGTGCCACTGGGCATAGGCCGCGGCAATGCCGGCGGCCTGATCGCGCTGCCGCGCGGTCGCCGCCACGGCGGTCTCCCAGTCGCCCGCGAGGAGCGCTCTGAGCAGTGCGATGCTTTCAGGATCGAGTCTTGGCAACCCCGGCATGCGGCATTCTTCGCACAGCACCCCTCCCGCCTGCACTGACACGAGCGTGTGGGGCGCGGGCGCCCCACAGCGCACACAGTCGTCAAACCCGGGGGTCCAGCCAGCGGCCGACATCGCACGCAAGAGATAGCCGTCCCGTACGAGATCCGGCGCAATTTTGCCCGCCGCGAGCGTGCGCAGCGCGCCGATCAGCAGGGCGTAGAGCGGCAGCGATACGCCGCCTTCCCCCAGCCGCTCAGCCGCCTCGACAATCGCACTGCCCGCGCGGTAGCGGTCGTAGTCGGCGCTGATCGCCGCACCGTACGCGCCGAGTGTCTCGGCCTGCGTCACACTGTCGAGGCTGCGCCCCTCGTAGCATTGCAGGTCCACGACCATGAACGGTTCGAGCCGGGCCCCAAACTTCGAGGTGGTGCGACGCACCCCCTTCGCTACGACGCGCAGCACGCCACGGCTGCGCGTAAACAGCGTGACGATACGGTCGGCTTCGCCGAGCTTGTGCGTGCGCAAGACGACGCCTTCTTCGCGATAGAGGGGCACAGAGCAAGTATCTCGTACGCCGCTGGGCGATGCGGGAGAGCCAGCCGCCACGCGCGGCGCCACCATCATGAGTTCGGTTCAGCCAGATACGGGAAAATAGGGGTGTGCTCGATGAGACTTTCGTTATTCCCCTCCCCATCGACCTCACCGCCGCCGCGGTGGGTGCCCTGCAGGGCGCTATGTTTGCCGCGGGTTTTAAACGCATCGATCTGCTCGGTGTCGCCATGATCGGCATTTTCACGGGCATGGGCGGCGGGTTCTTGCGCGATATTTTGCTGGGGGTCAGCCCAGCCGCGTTCTCGAACAACCTCTACATCATCGTGGGTACCCTCGCTTCGCTCGCCGGCATGCTGCTCGCGCGCGGGCTCGCCCGCGTCGACCCGATCATTACGGTGTTCGACGCGATCAGCATCGGCATATTTGGTGCGCTCGGCACTACCAAGGCTCTCGCCTACGGCCTGCCCGTCGTGCCCGCGCTATTCATTGGCACCATCGCCGCCGTGGGGGGCGGGTTCCTGCGAGATCTTATGCTCAATATTCCGATCGCGCTGATGCATGTCGGATCGCTGTACGCCGTCGCGAGTCTCGCCGGGGTGGGCGTGCTCGTCGTGCTCCTCGCGTTTGATGTGCCCGTGATGATCGCAGGTGTCGTGTGCATTATCGTGACGACCGTGCTGCGGCTGCTCGCGGTGCGCTTCGGCTGGAGCCTCCCCGAACAGCGGGCGCTCGACCGCATTCAGCTGCGCCGCCAACGCCAGGTCGAGCGCGCCGTCGAAGAGGCACTCGCGACCGGAGCCATCACGCTGCCGCAGATGCCGCAGATGCCGCAGCAGTCGGAGCGCCCCGACGGGCGCACCGACGGGCGCACCGACGGGCGCACCGAGGAGCGCCCCTAAAAGCTGAGCGCCGCCCCGATCCGGCCCAGGAGCGGGACGGCAGGGTCGCCGAGATCGCCGCCGCCAGCGGCTCTTTACCCTCGAGGGCCGCGTTTTGCGCCCGCGCGCTGCTCAGCTTCGCGCCAGGCGCGCTGGGCGGGTGTCTCCCCTCGCGGCGGTGCACCCAGACCCTCTCGATCCGGAGCGCCACCTCGGCCCAGGTGCCACGCGTGCGTGATCGCGAGCGCGAGCGCGTCGGCCGCATCGGCCGGGCGCGGCGGCGCGGCGAGCCCGAGCAGGCGCGTCACCATGGTCGTGACCTGCGCTTTCTCGGCACTGCCATAGCCGGTGACCTGGGCTTTCACCTCGTTGGGGGTGTACATCGCAACCGGTATGTCGCGCTGCTGGGCAAGGTACATGATGATGCCACTAATCTGCGCAACCCCCATCACGCTGGGCAGGTTCTGCTGCGCGAAGACGCGTTCGAGCGCGATCGCGTCGGGCTTCTCGCCGTCGAGGATGCGTGCGATGCCAGACCCCAGTAGGTGGAGCCTGCGCGGCAGGCTCTCGGTTGCGGCGCTCTGCAGCACCTCGACGTGCTCGAACACGACTTTGCGGCCCACTCCAGATGAGACGATCCCGACCCCACAACGCGTGAGGCCGGGATCGATTCCAATAACGCGCACGTTACTCGTCGTTCGCCAGCTCCTCCTGCACCGAAGCAGGCAGGTCGAAGTTTGAGAACACGTTCTGCACGTCATCGCTGTCTTCGAGCGCATCGATGACACGGAACACCTTGCGGGCCGTGTCTGCGTCGATCTCGACCTTCATGCTCGGCACAAACTCGGCGTCGGCCGAGTCGTAGTCGATGCCCGCCGCGACGAGCGCGTCGCGTGCAGCGCCAAGGTCAGTTGCCTCGGTGATGATCTCGAAGGCTTCACCGTTGGGGGTCTGTGCGACCTCTTCTGCGCCAGCTTCGAGTACCGCCATCATGACGTCATCTTCGGTCGTGCCCTCCGCCGGCACGGTGATGACACCCTTGCGCGCAAAGTTGTAGGCGACGCTGCCGGGGTCTGCGAGCGTTGCACCGTTGCGGCTGAGCGCTGTGCGCACTTCAGCGGCCGCGCGGTTCTTGTTGTCGGTCAGACACTCGACCATGAGTGCAACGCCGTTGGGGCCGTACGCTTCGTACATGATCGTGATGTATTCGACAGCCTCGCCATCGAGACCCGCACCGCGCTTGATCGCGCGATCGATGTTGTCGCCGGGCACCGAGTTCTTCTTCGCCTTGTGCACGGCTTCAGACAGCGCCGGGTTACCCGCGAGATCAGGCCCGCCGATGCGCGCTGCCACCTCGATCACCTTGATGTACTTCGCAAACGCCTTCGCGCGACGCGAGTCAAGGATTGCCTTCTTATGCTTGGTGGTTGCCCACTTGGAGTGTCCTGCCACTGGAGCTCCTCTTTCTTCAGTTCAAACGTATGGATATCAGTCTAGGGCGCAGTGCTGCTGCAGTGCCGCAGGGCGGCACTGCAGCTTGGCGGCGGGTGACGCCTCGCCCCGCGTGGCCAGCGAGTTAGGGCGTCGGCCACGCGGCCGCCATCGCTTCGCGCACATCACCGAGAAGCTGTGGCAGTGCCTTCGTCTTCGCGATGATGGGAAAGAAGTTTGAGTCGTTCTGCCACCGCGGCACGACGTGCTGATGCAGGTGCGCCGCAATACCGGCGCCCGCAATCTCACCCTGATTCATGCCCAGATTGAAACCGGCGCACCCAAGCACCTCTCGCGCCACACGCATGGCGGTCTGGGTGAGGGCGCCAATCTCGGCGACCTCTTCGGGTGTCGCCTCGTCGTACTGCGAGATGTGCCGGTAGGGGCACACGAGCATGTGACCGTTGTTGTACGGAAACAGGTTGAGCAACACATACGCGTGCTCACCGCGGGCGACGATCAGAGCGTCTCGGTCGTCGCGCTGCGGGGCCGCACAGAACGGGCAGTCAGTGTGGTCTGGCTGGTGCGTATCTTTCACGTACACGAGACGGTGCGGCACCCACAGGCGCTGCATGTCGTCGGGGGTGCCGACCGCCCCGCTCTGGGCATACTCTTCAGTGCGGGGCAGACCGGTGTCGCCGTTATGCTGCATGCGTGTCTCGACTACTCAGCCCAGGCCGTTGAGACCTGCTCGTGGCTCGCAATCGCTGCCGTGATACGCGCAATTGCGTCTGCGACGGGCACACCGTTCAGCTGCGTGCCATCACGGAAACGGAAGCTGACGGCGCCCGCGGCCCGGTCTTCTTCGCCCGCGATGAGCTGGAACGGCACCTTAGCCTTGGTGTGATTGCGAATCTTCTTGGGCATACGGTCGTCGGAGTGATCAACCTCAGCGCGCACGCCCTGAGCACGCAGCTGTGCGATGACGCCGTCGAGATATTCACCGTACTGCTCAGCAACGGGAATACCCACCACCTGCACGGGCGACAGCCACACAGGGAACGCGCCGGCGTAGTGCTCAAGCAAGATCGCAAAGAACCGCTCAACCGAACCGAGCAGCGCGCGGTGGATCATGACGGGCTGTTTGCGCGTGCCGTCTGCTGCCGCGTAGTCGAGTTCAAACAGTGCGGGCTGGTTGAAGTCGAGCTGCACCGTCGACAGCTGCCAGGTACGACCGATGGCGTCGCGCGCCTGCACCGAGATCTTGGGGCCGTAGAATGCGGCGCCGCCCGGGTCTGCGACGAGCTCGAGGCCCGACTCTTCGCCCACCTCACGCAGGGTTTGCTCTGCGTCAGCCCACTGCTCTTCGGTGCCCACCGACTTCTCGGGGTCACGTGTTGAGAGCTCAAGGTAGAAGTCGTTGAGACCGTATGCACGAAGCGTGTCAAACACGAAGTTGAGCTGGCGCTTGATCTCGTCCTTGACCTGCTCATCTGTGACGTAAATGTGCGCGTCATCCTGAGTCAGGCCGCGCACGCGCGTGAGACCCGAGAGCGTACCGCTCTTCTCGTAGCGGTATACCGTACCGAATTCGGCGAGCCGCAGCGGCAGCTCACGGTAGCTGCGCGAGCGTGCTCGGTAGATCAGGTTGTGGAACGGGCAGTTCATGGGCTTCAGGTAGTAGTCCTGGCCCGGCTTAATCGTTTCGCCCGTCTCGTCGTCAACGACCGAGTCGAGGTGCATGGCCGGAAACATGCCGTCCTTGTACCAGGCCAGGTGCTGGCTGGTCTCGAACAGCGTGCCCTTCGTAATGTGCGGGCTGTTGACGACCTCGTAGCCGTGCTTCAGCAGCTCAGAGCGCATGAAGGTCTCGATCTCATGGCGAATGATGCCACCCTTGGGGTGGAATACCGCAAGGCCAGAGCCGATCTCGTCGGGAAAGCTGAACAGGTCGAGTTCGACACCCAGTTTGCGGTGGTCTCGCTTCGCCGCTTCTTCGAGGCGCGTCTGGTAGGCACGCAGCTCGTCCTTGGTCGCCCAGGCGGTGCCGTAAATGCGCTGCAACATGGGGTTTTTTTCGCTGCCGCGCCAGTAGGCGCCCGCCGAGCGCATCAGCGCCCAACCGTTACCGATCATGCGGGTCGAGGGCACGTGCGGGCCGCGGCACAGGTCGCTCCAGCACACCTCCCCCGTCTTCGGGTCGACGTTGTCATAGATCGTGAGCTCGGCGCCGCCGACCTCGACGCTCTCGTTGTCGTCGCCCGTCGCGCCGCCCTTGAGTCCAATCAGTTCAAGCTTGTAGGGCTCTGCTGCAAGCTCTGCACGCGCCTCTTCTTCGGTCACCACACGGCGCACAAAGCGCTGGCCCTGCTTAATGATCTTCTGCATCTCTTTTTCGAGAGCCTTGAGATCTTCGGGCGTAAACGCAGCCTGGGGGTCGAAGTCGTAGTAGAAACCGTCGGTGATGGGCGGGCCGATACCGAGCTTCGTCTCTGGGTTGACCCGTTGCACAGCCTGCGCGAGCACGTGCGCCGCCGAGTGGCGCAGAATACTCAGACCATCTTCGGAGTCGATGTGCACCGGCTCAACCGTCTGCGTGTCTGTGACCGTCGCGGCGAGATCTTTCAACTCACCGTCGACGCGCATGGCGACGATCGAGCGATCGGTGAACAGGGAGAAGCCATCGGCCACAGGGGCACACTCCTTATAAGGTCGGGTACGAACTCATCGATTCTATCGGGAACCGCTGCCGGTTTCAGCGAGCGTCGCTGGCAGACGCTATTTGTGGCCGCCTATGATTTCGTGGGGACGCGCACTTCAAGGTTTGTGCCGCCGTTTTTTGCGCTAACGCGCCTGAGCTGCATGAGCCCGAGCGCTTCTATGAGTTCACTCAGTTTCCCGTAGCCCCAATTTCTTGGATCAAAGTCGGGAGCTTGCTTACGCATGTTCGATCCCACTGCCGAAAGCCCGGCCCAACCATTGCCGTCTGCGCCGGCCGCGATGCTCGTACGCAACATCCTGACGAGTTTGGTGTCCATCCGCAGCTGGTTTGTCGGCGCCTTAACCGGCACGTTGAGTTGGGGAGTTTCCGTGCCGGGTGTAGAAGACAAGTCAGCGCCTTCTTTTGGGCCGGCAGGTGCTGTCACGGCCGGAGCGCCCGAGGCAATTTCGGTCACGTCGAGTACGTCGAGGTACGTGAACGCATCACACGCGTTCACAAACGGTTTGGGCGTGGTGCGAGCACCAAAACCGTACACCTGGGCACCCGATTCACGCAGCCTGGCGGCAAGCCTGGTGAAGTCGCTGTCTGACGAGATGATCGCAAACGCGTCGAGTTGATTCTGATGCAACAGATCCATCGCGTCGATGATGAGTGCGCTGTCAGTGGAGTTCTTGCCCGCGGTGTACGCAAACTGCTGCATCGGTTGGATCGAGTGCTCGTTTGCCGCTTCCTTCCAACCGCGCAGGTTGCCACTCGTCCAGTCCCCGTACATCCTGCGCACCGAAGTCGTGCCATATCGCGTCAGCTCAATCAGAACCGCCGCAATGTGACTGGCGCTTACGTTGTCTGCATCGATGAGCAAGGCGATCCGCACTGAGGCCTGGGGCATGCCCACAAGTATGGCACACCGGGCAAATTTAGCCCGGCTCGTGTCGCAGGCGCCGCTTTTGTGCGGCCTTAATTTCGGCAAGCGCCCGTTCGAACACCTCTCGTGGCACAACCTGCGCTTCGCGGCGAATAGCCAAGTTATTGATACTCAAGATGCGCTCGGGCGCCAGAAAGCTCTCTCGCCCCGATCGGTCCCAGGCACCGGATCCGAGTGAAACGTACCCTCGATGCGCCTTGGTGCTGAGGTAGCAGCCTGCCGTATGTGCACCATCGATGCGTGCAATGATGAGCACCGGGCGATCTTTGCCCTCACCGTTATTCTCGGCGTAGGGCACCCACGTCCACACCACCTCCCCCGGATCCGCCAGCCCGTTCGGGGCCGGGGCATACCTCGGCTGCAATCCCTCGACCTCCGCCATCGTCAGGTCTCGAGTCGCCTGCGGGCCGTAACGCCCCGGTTCTGGCGCGAAGAGTTCGCGCTCGCCGTCGCCGCGGGTCGAGCGCGGCTTTCTCGCTCCGGATCGCCCCCGCCCACTGCGGCGTCGCAGAGGTAGGGTGATCAGCCACAGGAGCACCCCCGCTGCGAGCAGCCACGCCCAGGTCGGCACCTGTGGCCAAGCGGCGTCGAACATCCCGAGCAGATCATCAATGCGGTCGAGCGCTTCCGAGTCCCCCATGACTCATTAGGGTAATGCATGCGCCGACACTGGCACTCATGCCCGCCAACGCAAAGAGCCCCAACCGAAGTTGGGGCTCTCATCTGTGCGCGATACTGGGATCGAACCAGTGACCCCTTCCGTGTCAGGGAAGTGCGCTACCGCTGCGCCAATCGCGCCTGTACAGGCTATTCAGTTGTAGAGAGGTGGCGACGGGATTCGAACCCGTGTATACGGCTTTGCAGGCCGCTGCCTCGCCCCTCGGCCACGCCACCTAAGTGGTTGCCCACGAAGTGTACATGATTTCTCATACACACCAGAGCGGATGACGAGATTCGAACTCGCGACCCCAACCTTGGCAAGGTTGTGCGCTACCAGCTGCGCCACATCCGCACGTCTTACCCGCTCACGTTTCCGTGTTGCGGCGACGTAGATAACTATATGGCGGTCACGGGCCCTCGCGCAAATCACACCGCCAAGCCCGGGCGCGCCGCCCCGTTTCATGCGGATCTTGCCACTTTTGACTCTCGACCACACCCCCTACTCACCGATACGGTGGTGGCATGAGTGGCCGACCGGCCGCACGGGTGCGGCGAATAATTGCGACGGCTTTGGCGTGCGCACTCATCGCCGTCACCGTGTATGCCGTCATGAACCGCCAACTATTACAAGACAGGTTCGCCGCCGCCACTTTTGATGCCCCGACCCCTATCGCCGAACTCAAGCACTCGCTGCAGCTCACAGAAGCCGGCGCCCGTATTTTTCTGGCCGCACAGCCCACCCTGGATGGCAGCCAGAACTTCAACGCCCAGTGCTCTCAGGTACAAGAGGGCGCGACGGGCCACGTGCTTGGCTGCTACATCGACGGCCATATCCACCTATTTGACGTCACCGACCCACGAGTCTCCGGAATTGTCGAGGTCACAGCCGCCCATGAACTTCTGCACGCCACCTGGGCACGCATGCGCCCGGGCGACCGCGCTCTGCTCGCGGAGAAACTGCGCAAGCTTTATGACGAACGCTCCCAAGAGGATCCGGATCTCGCTACGCGCATGGCCATGTACGAGGAACTTCCTGAAGCAGCTTTTGCCGCCGAACTCCACTCGGTGCTTGGCAGCGAACAAGCCGATCTGCCCGACTGGCTTGAGGAGCATTATGCCGAGTGGTTTACTGACCGAGCGAGCATCGTGCAGACCTACCAGGCATATCGCAGCGTTTTTCAGGGCCTAAAGAACGAGGCCTCGCGCCTACAGCACCGCATGCATGCGCTGCGCGTCGACATAGAAGAACGCAAAGTGGCGTACGACGACGCGATCGCCCTGTATGAGACAGATCTCGCCGAGTTCGAACGCCGAGTCACCGACCGCGAGTTCACCAATGACCCCAAATTGCGCGAGTCCTTGAGATCAGATCTCAAGAGCAGGCGGGCAGAGCTCAACCACACACTCGAAGATCTCCAGGGCGACATTGATCAGTACAACGACATGCGCGCCGAGCTCGAAGAGCTCAGCCAACTCAGCATCGAGCTCGAAGAGCAACTTGACAGCGCACTAGCCCCCGTAACGACACGCCCGAGCCAGTAGTGCGCGATCGGCGCGATCTTGCGGTTTTGCTCCCCACGAGCCCGCGCACCCTTGCAATCCGTGTACTATCGAACCTGTTGCTTCCGCACGGAAGTCAGCAGAGACGGGCGTTTAGCGCAGCGGTAGCGCGCTTCCTTCACACGGAAGAGGTCACTGGTTCGATCCCAGTATCGCCCACCAGCAAGAGCCCCAACCACGGTTGGGGCTCTTTCGTATTACACACCAGTGACCCGCGAGAATTGCCAACGCTTCGCGTCGGCCCCGAAATTCTCGCGCTGGTTCGATCCCAGTATCGCCCACCAGCAGGAGCCCCAACCACGGTTGGGGCTCTTTCGTATTACACACCAGTGTCACCCCGCTGGGGCCACAGCCCGGCGTCGAAGAAGCATCGAAGCAATAGTCCAGCCGAGCGTGGCCGCAACAAACATGGGCAATCCCATGCCGGCTACCAGTTCACGACCGATCACCTCCGCGAGACCTCCCCACGAGAAACCCAGGGTTGCGTCTGCGGCCAGTGACCCCAGAAGTCGCACCACCACCGTAAAGGCAGCTGGCACCACTCCCAAGAGCACGCCGAAGATGAGCACTTGCAGCCCGAGCACATAGCGACCGAGGTACCGCGCCACTAACGCCGCCGCCACCCCCAGAAGCACAGCGGGAGCAAAGAACACTCGAGCCAGCGCCAACATGTACTCGAAAAGCGACGCCCCCGGCACCACCGCGTGAATCCCAAACACAATCGCGCTACTTACGAGCGCACTAAGTACGTTGACCACGCCACCGATGAGCCCCACGCGCCACCCGAGGTCCCAACGCAGCGCGCCCTGAGCATCGTTCAGTTCATCGCGCATACGAACCACGGTAGCCCTGCGGCCGCCTCAACCCAAGAGAGGACCCCGCCCCGACATCAGACACACCCGAGAGTCACGCCCCGCAAGCATCGTCGATTGCGCAAAATCCTAGACAACACAAGGGGTCGAGGGCAAAAACCATCGAAACGTAGACGAAGTCTGGTAAATCTACGTCCTTTAATCACCATATACTTAAACACGTCGCCGAGGTTGTAAAAAACGTTCGGAAAGACAGTGCGGATGTGGCGCAGCTGGTAGCGCACAACCTTGCCAAGGTTGGGGTCGCGAGTTCGAATCTCGTCATCCGCTCAGAATACAAATAGTCGCGGACTCTTCTTCAGTCCGCGACTATTTGCGTTTATGGCCGAACCACCTCAAGACGATTCGACTACAACGCGCTCCTACTCATTACCGACTTGCTTGTCGATTGCGTCTCGCACGCTTTCGACCTGATCGGCAAACTTGCCACCGGTGACGCGGTTTGCAAGCCCCGTCGCACCGTCGAGCAGCTTGTCGCTCACGCCTTCTGCCTGCTCACTCTTTACAGCATCTGCGACCTTGCCGGAGTTCTGCTTGGCAAATTCGCCGGCTTGCTTGGCCAGATCTTCGAGCCCCATTGTGTTCTCCATTCCTCGTCTACGTTGACGTCATGCTGCGCCGTGCGCAATTCTCCTGCACCCGGTCCGCAGCTCCGATGCCACTGTCCAGTATGCCGCGCCGCGCCGCAACACGCGAGGGCCTTGCTCACTCACTGACTCGCAATGTAACGCTCCGAGCAGCAACCCTAAAAACCATTTCTGGCCGGTGCTCGTTACAAGATGAGCTCTCTGCCGGGATACACACGGTACGAACCAGGTCACACACAGACGCCAAGACAGCGTGCGGCCAAAAGTGGGTGTTATCAGTCTTGATAACACCCACTTTTTGCCCCACGCCCACGTTGCCGGGGGAATCGAACAAC
>NZ_JBTJEP020000004.1:0-82994 GCF_054456635.2 Leucobacter faecis | reverse complement strand
CACCCCCGGGGCGCACAAGGGGGGGTCTACACTCGCTTGATAACACCCACTTTTGGCCGCACGCCCTCTTTGCCGGAGGAATCGATCTACAGACAGCGCCGCAATCGGACACGGGCTCACTACACCGCTGCACGGCTACGCGTGCAAACTACTCGATCTCGCTCGAAGTGAGAGCGTTGAGGCGCGACATGCATCGCTGGTACTTCTTGCGGTAGCCGCCGTCGATCATTCCGCCACCAAAAATCGATGTGAGCGATGTGCCCGTTGCGCGAATGGGAATCTGTGCGTCATACACGCGGTCAATAAAGGCGACAAATCGCAGCGCCGCCGATTGGTCGGTGAGTTCGTGCACGTCGCGTAGACCAATGCACTGCACACCCCCAAGCAGCCCAGAATAGCTCGACGGGTGCACCGTTGCGAGGTGCGCAATCAACTCAGAGAAATCATCATCGCTCATGCGCTCCCCCGACGCAGAAACGTCGGCGAGCGAGAACCGGTACTCATCGTCTGTGAGCGCGACCGCGTCACCGGTGATATCGCGCTGGCGGTAATCGGTGCCGTCGATCCGGATCGTCTCAAAACGGTCAGACATCGCTTGGATTTCACGCAGAAAATCGGCGGCCGCAAATCGGCCTTCGCCGAGGGCATTAGGCGGCGTGTTCGAGGTCGCGACGATGCGCGTGCCGGTCGCAGTGAGTTCGCCGATGAGCCTCGTCATGAGCATGGTGTCGCCCGGATCGTCGAGCTCAAACTCGTCGATGCAGATGAGCCTAGACCCCTGGAGCACGTTCACGGCCCCTGCGTAGCCGAGCGCCCCAACAAGCGCGGTGTACTCAATGAACGTACCGAAGTACTTGCGCCCGCTGGTGGCGTGCCACGTCGCAGCGAGCAGGTGAGTCTTGCCCACACCAAACCCGCCGTCGAGGTAGATGCCAGGTTTGCTGGTACCCACCGGTTTCGACTCTGCCTGCTTTTTGCGGCCGAACCCAAAGAAGCCGCCACGGCTCACCGGAGCCGCAGGTTCTGAGAACGCCCGCAGCACGTCCCGGGCCTCACCTTGGGACGGGTACGTATCGTCGGGCCTATACGAGTCAAACGAGGCGTGCGTAAACTGGGGCGGGGGCACGAGCGTCGCCACTAGCTCCGGGCCCGAGATGGTCGGGCGCCGGTCGACGAGGCGTGCGGACGTGAGCTGCTGTTCGGACATCAGAGCTAGTCTAGCGGGCCCTCGCAGATACTCAGCCCCGCCATGCGGGCCGAGGAAGGCCGCGCGCAAAGGCCTCTGTCACGCGCTCCCACGCATCCTCATCCACGTTCCACAGTTTGACGTGCTCTGCACGCTCCACGAGGCGCAACTGCACGAGTTCCGGGCACGCCGCAGCGAGTTTCTCGGCACCGTCCGACGGCACGAAAGTGTCGTCCCGGCTCGCGTGAATGAGAGTGGGCACCCGCAGTTCACGCGCGAAGGTGTCTGGGGTGACGGCCGCGAAGTCAATACCCCCGGCGGCGTCTGTCGCCACGTATCCCCGCTGCAACAGCGAAACGCCCAGGCGCGCGATGACTCCGGGTGCCTTGCGCATGCGTGCTTGATATTTGAGCAGCCCAGCCCAGTCAACGGCGGGCGAGTCAAGAATGAGGCCATCGATGACGTCGGCGTGCGCGCCACGCGTCGCAGCGACGAGGCTGGCCGTGGCACCCATCGACCAACCGACGAGAGTGACACGCTGAGCTCCCTGCTGCAGCGCGTAGCCGATCGCCGAGTCGACGTCGAGCGCTTCGGTGACACCAAACCCATACCGCCCCAAGCTGCCGCTGGGCGCCCCCGGGTCGTTGCGATAGCTGATCACAAGATTCGTGATCCCCGCGCGGGCCAGCGGCGCCACGCCCCGCAGCGTTTCAACAGGAGACGCGCCGCGGCCGTGCACGTGGATCGCCCAGCGCCCGCCCCGGCCGGGCCTCGCACGGCGAGCGGGGCGCAAGACCCAACCGGGTGCTGCGCTGCCCGCAAGCGGCAGCGAGACTTCTTCGGCGTCACGCACGTCTTCGCACTCAAGCGCAAACTGCGCAATAGACGGGTACCACCACCCCGTGATCCGGCACCGCAGCCCCTCGCGCAGTTCACCCGCGTCGATTTCGAGCACTTCACGACCCACAAGGCCGCCCGACCGGCCCGTCACAGCACCAAGCCGGGCGTGGCCGCCCGCCCAGAGCAACCCGTAACGGCCAGGCAACGCAATATCTGGGCCGCGCAGCCATGCGGTCTGGCGCCCGTCCTGGTTCGTGAGTCGCACCAGTTCTACCGGCGTATCTGGCTCGATCGCGGGCGTCGCCGCCGCGCGTGCCAAGTAGACTCCCCCGACTACGACGGCGCAGGCTGCTGCTGCGGCCACTACCCCGACCCCTGCCCCCGCCGCGATCGCCCAGCTGCGACTGACTCCAGCCGGCACCTCTGGCGTCAATGCCTTTTGCTCGCGCACTCCCGATCTCCTTCGAGTCTTGAACGTTGGCCTATCGCGCCCATCCATTCGCGGCCGCCACGCTTCACCGTTCGCTTCACCGTTCGCTTCATCCTTTCACGGCGTGGCGACGCTGTGTTCTTCACAGCAAACTCTAGTGTTCCGAGTGTGATGGCAAGAATCGCGGGCGAGCCCGCCGAATTTGCGGCCGCTGCGAAACAGGTGCGTAGCGCTCAGCTGCGGCGTGAGTTGGCTACCCGCGAGATTGAACCACCTGAGCGCATTGCGCCCTACTCGGTGGCCGTCGCAGCTTCGATTGCCGGGAGCCCCCGCGAGGCGATCGCCGCGAACGCCCTTAACCCCACCTTTGGCTCAGGGCGATTCTTGCTGCTGCACGACCCCGCCTCGTGTGAAGAATGGGGCGGCGAGTTTCGAGTGGTGTGCTTCGCGCAAGCACCGCTCGAACAAGAGATCGGCGTCGACCCGTTCATCTCTGATGTCGCGTGGTCATGGCTCGCCGACGCCCTCGAAGCCCACGGAGCAGAGTATCGTTATCTCTCGGGGACGGCGACCAAGACCCTCTCGAGCGGCTTCGGCTCGCTCGCGCAGCAGGGTGACGCCGCACAGATCGAGCTGCGCGCCTCATGGACACCGCTTGGCATCGACTTCGCGGCGCACGTGGTCGCGTGGTCTGAGCTGTTGTGCTTGCTCGGCGGGCTCCCCCACCACGAAGGTATCGAATCGATTGCCGCGCACCGCGCGCGGACCCGGGGGAATTAACAAAACGAATGGTTGCGCAATCCGAACTCCAGATGAGCTGGGAGTTCATCTCTGACGATGCGGGAGTCGCATCGGCCGCAGCGGCTCTCGCCGCAGGTGAGGGCCCGGTGGGCGTAGATGCCGAACGAGCCTCTGGCTACCGGTACGGCAGCGAGGCCTATCTTGTGCAGATGCACCGCCGTGGCGCCGGCACGTTTCTGTTTGACCCCGTGAGCATCGAGAGTTTTGCGCCGCTGGCGAGCGCGATCGCCGACACCGAGTGGATCTTTCACGCCGCTACCCAAGACATTCCCTGCCTTGACGAGATCGGGCTGCATCCGCCTCAATTGTTCGACACCGAGCTCGCCGCGCGGCTACTCGGCTACGACCGTGTGGGCCTCGGCGCAATCGTCGAAAAACTGCTCGACATCGACCTCGAGAAGGCGTACTCCGCCGCCGACTGGTCGGTGCGACCGCTGCCCGAGGCCTGGCTCGAATACGCTGCGCTCGACGTGGTGCTGCTGCCCGACCTGCGTGATCTGGTCAGGCAGGAGCTCGAGGCGCAGGGCAAGCTGGAATATGCCACGCAGGAGTTCACCGCGGTGCTCAACCAGCAACCAAAGCCTGCGCCCGCTGAACCCTGGCGCAAACTCTCGGGCACCCAGGCGCTGCGCACTCCCCGGTCGCTGGCCCTCGCCCGCGAGCTGTGGCTCACGCGCGATGCGCTCGCCCGCGAGCGCGACGTCGCGCCCGGTCGTTTGATTCCGGATCGCTCGATCATCGCGGCCGCCGCCGCGAATCCGCGCTCCCCCGATGATCTCAGCAGGCTCGCCACCTTTAAAGGTCGGGAGAGCCGCACCGAGCTGATGCGCTGGTGGCGGGCGATTCTGAAGGCGAAAACGACGCCGGATCTACCGGGACCGAAGCCGCGCGATCCGGGCGCCATTCCCCACCACCGCGGCTGGGCCGAGCGCCACCCCGAGGCCGCCGCGCGGCTTGCCGTTGCGCGCGCCGCCGTCGAGGCAGAGGCCGAACAGCAGCAGATGCCTACAGAGAATCTCTTGAAGCCGAGTGTGCTGCGGGCTCTCGCGTGGGATCCCCCGCGCGCCGGCGCCATCGAGGACGTTGAACGGCGTCTCAGGGAGCTTGGGGCACGCGAGTGGCAGATTGGCATTACGGCACCAATTCTTGCGGCGTCTTTTGTAGCTTCCCTATAAGTCGAGCACCGGCTAGACCGCGACATTCCGCGATTCTTCCACGTACGCTTCCCAGCGTGAGACTTAGTCTCATATGATGGTCTCACGCAGATCACATACCTGATGGAGGCGAAGTGGCCGCAATGAGAGATGTTGTATTCGTGGACGGGGTACGCACCCCGTTCGGACGCGCGGGCGAGAAAGGCATGTACGCGTCTACGCGCGCAGATGACCTCGCGGTCAAAGCGTTGCAGGGATTGCTCGAGCGCAACCCCGCCCTTGATCCGGCACGGATTGATGACGTGGGCATTGCAGCAACCACCCAGCAGGGCGACCAGGGGTTGACACTCGGTCGCACAGTGTCGATGCTTGCGGGGATTCCCGTCACCGTGCCGGGCTTCGCGCTCGATCGCATGTGCGCTGGTGCGTTGACCGTCGCATCATTCATGGGAGCCGCAATTGGTGCCGGGCAGTACGATATCGCCATCGCCGGCGGTGTCGAACATATGGGCCATCACCCGATTGGACTGAACGCCGACCCCAACCCACGGTTCGTCGCAGAAAAGCTGGTCAGCCCCGACGCCCTCAACATGGGAGTGACAGCAGAACGCCTGCACGACCGGTTCCCACAGCTGACGAAGGAACGCGCCGACACCTTCGGCATGCTGAGCCAGCAGAAGGTGCAAGCCGCGTATGACCGCGGTGATATTCAGGCAGACCTCGTGCCCGTTGCACTGCGATCGGCCGCAGGCTGGGGCCTGGCCACCGAGGACGAGGGCCGCAGGCCCCACACGACTCTGGAAGGGCTCGCAACCCTGAAGACCCCGTTTAGGCCACACGGTCGGGTCACCGCCGGTAACGCGTCGCCCCTCACCGATGGTGCGACCGTGTCGCTCCTCGCGGGGGCTGACACGGCGAAGGAACTCGGTCTTACGGCCAAGATGCGTCTCGTGGGATTCGCTTTTGCTGGTGTGCAGCCCGAGGTGATGGGGCTCGGCCCCGTGCCCTCCACCGAAAAGGCGCTGAAGCGTGCAGGGCTCACCATCGACGACATCGGACTCTTCGAACTCAACGAAGCGTTTGCAGTACAGGTGCTCTCGTTCACCGACCATTTTGGTATCGCAGACGACGACCCACGGGTGAACCCCTGGGGAGGCGCCATTGCGATCGGTCACCCGCTCGCAGCAACCGGCGTGCGCCTCATGATCCAACTCGCGCGCCAGTTCGCCGAGCGGCCTGACGTGCGCTACGGCGTAACCGCCATGTGTGTGGGACTCGGACAGGGCGGCACTGCAATTTGGGAAAACCCGTACTTCGACGGCAAGAAGAGGAAGTAAGGCGACATGACTGACTACACCAAGATTGATTTCTCGCCACTCATCGAGGCTTCGGCCGACGAGGTGGTGACGTCTTCCTTTGTGCGCGATGTCGCGCTCGCCTCGGGAGGCACCATGGCCCTCATCACGCTCGACAACGGGCGCGATCACACGCGACCGTCTACGCTCGGGCCCCGCACGCTGCAGGAGCTTTCTGAAACGCTCGACGCGCTCACCCTACGTGCTGCGGCGGGCGAAATTGCTGCTGTCGCCATCACGGGCAAGCCGTTCATCTTTGCCGCTGGCGCAGACCTCTCGAAGGTTTCAACGCTTGCGACCGTCGAGAACGCGCGCCTGATGGCGCAGTTCGGACACCACGTGCTCGGCAAGTTCAAGCGCGTCGGCGTACCGTCTTTTGCGTTTGTCAACGGTCTCGCCCTCGGTGGCGCGATGGAGATTGCGCTGGGTTGCGACTACCGCACACTCGATTCCTCGGCCGCCGCGCTCGCGTTTCCAGAAGTCTTCCTCGGCATCATCCCCGGGTGGGGAGGCGCCACACTGGTGCCCAACCTGATCGGGATCGAGAATGCGCTCGAGGTGATCGTCACAAACCCGCTCAAGAACAACCGTATGCTGAAGCCCGCACAGGCGCTCAAGCTCGGGCTATTCGACGAGATGTTTGGCTCAGCGAGTTTTATCGAGCAGTCCGTGGCATGGGCCGACCGCGTCATTTCTGGCAGCATCAAGGTCGAACGCCCCCACGTGCCCGGCAAACTCGAACGACTTACCAAGTGGCCAGTCGCTATCAAGGTGGCCCGCGACACGTTACGAGCCCGCATCGGAAGCGCCGCCAAGGCACCCTATGTCGCACTTGACCTGCTTTCGGCTGCGAAGGATGGCGACATTGAGCGCGGCTTTGAACGAGAAGACGATGCGCTCGCCGAGCTCATCTCGGGTGACCAGTTCGCCGCATCAATCTACGCCTTCGATCTCGTACAGAAACGTGCCAAACGCCCTGCCGGGGCACCCGACAAGGCGCTCGCAAAACCCGTGCAAAAAGTGGGAGTGATTGGCGCTGGGCTGATGGCGAGCCAGTTCGCACTACTGTTTGCACGCAAGCTTCGGGTGCCCGTCCTCATCACCGACCTTGACCAGTCACGCGTCGAAAAGGGGATCGCATACATTCGGGGCGAGATCGACAAACTCGAAGACAAGGGTCGCCTCTCGCACGACGACGCAAACCAGGTGCGCGCCCTCGTACGCGGCACCACCGATAAGTCTGAGTACGCAGACTGCGACTGGGTCATCGAAGCGGTTTTCGAAGAGCTCGGTGTGAAGCAGCAGGTGTTCGCTGAGATTGAGCCCCTCGTTTCTGAGACAGCGGTGCTCGCAACGAACACCTCTTCGCTCTCAGTGCACGAGATCGGGCAAAGCCTCAAGCACCCCGAGCGCTTGGTGGGCTTTCACTTTTTCAACCCCGTCGCCGTCATGCCCCTCATCGAGGTCGTGAAGACACCCGACACCGATGACGCGACGCTCGCGACAGCGATGACTACCGCACGCAAGCTCGGCAAGAGCGCCGTGATCACCGCAGACAGGCCCGGCTTCGTCGTGAACCGGCTGCTCGCCAAGGTCATGGGTGAGGCTGCACGCGCGCTCGACGAGGGCACTCCCCTGCCCGTTGTCGAGCGCGCCCTGGCCCCGATCGGGCTACCGATGGGCCCGTTCGAGCTCATCGACCTCGTGGGCTGGAAGGTCGCGGCTCACGTGCAAGACACCATGGTCGGAGCGTTCCCAGACCGGTTCTATGCCTCGCCGAACCTCCACGCCCTAGCCGACGTTGAGGCACCCCTCGTTAAGTCCAAGTTCGGCAAGGTTGAAGACCTCTCGAAGGCTGGCAAGAAGGCGGTCACCCTCGGTAAGGAAACGGTAACCGAAGCTGAGATTCTCACACGCGTCGAGAACGAGCTAGCGGGAGAGATCAAGATCATGCTCGATGAGGGCGTAGTCGCCGCCGCCGAAGACATCGATCTGTGCCTCATTCTTGGTGCGGCCTGGCCGTTCCAGGCCGGCGGCGCCACCCCCTACCTCGACCGCGTGGGGGCGAGCGAGCGCGTATTCGGCGCCGACTTCCACGCCCCGCAAGTGGCTGGTCAGCGCTAGCACGCAGCTCACCAAGACGGCGCCCCGTCCCTCATCTCGAGGGGCGGGGCGCCGTTTTCATGTGCGCACACACGGCGGGCCCGCGACCCCACGAGTCGCAGGCCCGCACGGCCCATGATCCGGATCATGCCGAGCACCAGGACGCCGAGCGCAATAGACACGCACCCCGGGGACGACAAATGCCCCACCAGACTGTGTCTGGTGGGGCATTTGAGCCAGAGGGCTAGTGGCCCTCGTTGTGGCCCTTCTCGATCTCGCCCTTTGTGGGCGGGACGATGCGGTCCTCGAAGAACCAGCGGCTGAAACCAGCGCGCAGGTGCTGACCGAAGGAGATCCGGCCATTGTCATCGGGGCGCACCATGAGCGGGGCGTAATCGTGGTAGCTGACGAGCTGCCACGACTCGTACTCGTCGAGGGGCTTGTGCACCTCGACGAACTCGCCGCCGGGGAGCTGCACGATGCGCGCAGACTCGTAACCGTGCAGCACGATCTCGCGGTCCTTCTTCTG
Organism: Leucobacter faecis; assembly: GCF_054456635.2. Lineage (NCBI taxonomy): Bacteria > Bacillati > Actinomycetota > Actinomycetes > Micrococcales > Microbacteriaceae > Leucobacter > Leucobacter faecis. Next base: position 74,596 of record NZ_JBTJEP020000004.1, on the reverse strand, counting down.
CAGGCCCAGGCAGATGCGCTTGGTGAGGAAGTAGGCAACGATCGGGCCCAAGATCAGCAGCGCCTGGAGCGTGTGGATGACACCCTCCATCGACAACTGGAAGTGGGTTGCCATGAGGTCCGAGCTTGCGCCCGCCCACATTACGGCGTAGAACGTCACTCCCGCGGCACCGATAGCGGTACGGGTAGGCGCGTTGCGGGGACGGTCGAGCAGGTGGTGCTCACGCTTGTCACCCGTGACCCAGGCCTCAATGAAGGGGTAGATCATGACGAGAACGATGAAGCCACCCATGATGATCATCGGAACGAGCATGTTCCAAGACCAGGTGTAGCCGAACCACTCGGTCTCCCACCCCGGCGGGATGAGGCGCAGCATGCCATCGGCAAAACCGATGTACCAGTCAGGCTGGGTACCAGCAGACACCGGTGACGGGTCGTACGGACCGTATGCCCAAATCGCGTTAATACCGAAGATCGAGGCGATCAGCATGATCACGCCGAAGACGATGAAGAAGAAGCCGCCAGCCTTCGCCGCGTACACGGGGAGAACGGGGAATCCAACAACGTTCTGCTGGGTCTTGCCGGGCCCGGGGTACTGCGTGTGCTTGTGGATGACCACAAACGCGAGGTGGAGGGCTACGAACAGGATCACCAGCGCCGGCAGCAGCATGATGTGCAGCATGTAGAGGCGACCCACGATGTCCGTGCCCGGGAACTCGCCGCCGAAGAACAGGAACGAGAAGAACGTGCCAACAACCGGCATGGACTTGAGGAGGCCGTCGATAATGCGCAGGCCGTTACCCGAAAGCACGTCATCGGGAAGCGAGTAGCCGGTGAAGCCCTCAGCCATCGCGAGGATGAAGAGGACGAAACCGATGACCCAGTTGAGCTCACGCGGCTTACGGAATGCTCCCGTGAAGAAGATACGGAGCATGTGCAGGCCGATCGATGCCACAAAGAGCAGAGCCGCCCAGTGGTGCACCTGACGCATCAGCAGGCCGCCGCGTACCGAGAACGAGATATCGAGCGTCGAGGCCATTGCCCCCGACATCATGACGCCCTTCATCGGCGCATACGGACCGTTGTAGACCGTCTCGATCATCGTCGCCTGGAAGAACAGGGTCAGAAATGTACCCGAGAGCAGGATGACGACGAAGCTGTAAAGCGCCACCTCACCCAGAAGGAACGACCAGTGGTCAGGGAAGACCTTGCGACCAAATTCCTTGACAGCGACACCAATCTTGGTGCGCTCATCGATATAGTTTGCCGCGGCAGCGGTGAAACGGCTCGAGCCGTCCTGTGCCGGGGTCTGCGTTACGGTGCTGCTCACTTGAGGCGCTCCCAGAAGCTCGGGCCGACAGGTTCATGGAAATCGCTCTGCGCGACGAGGTAGCCCTCTTCGTCCACCGAGATCGGAAGCTGCGGCAGGGGGCGCTTCGCGGGGCCGAAGATGACCTTCGCGTGCTCCGAGACGTCAAACTGCGACTGGTGGCAGGGGCAGAGCAGGTGGTGGGTGTGCTGCTCGTAGAGTGCCACAGGGCAACCAACGTGCGTGCAAACCTTCGAGTACGCAACGATGCCGTCGTAAGACCACGTCTCACGCTCGGGCAGCTCGTGCAGCTCCGACTGGTCGAGGCGCATCAGCAAGACAATCGCCTTGGCCTTCGCGTCGAGGAAGTTTTCACTACCGCCACGCTCTTCAGGGCTGAGCTTCGCGAACTCTTCGTGCGTCAGGTTCTCGGGGATCACGTGGAACGCGGAACCGATCGTCACGTCACTCGCCTTGATGGGGGCACCCGAGGGGTCGTGTGCGAGGCGCATGCCCTTGGTCCACATCGTGTGCTTCAGCAGCTGCACCGGGTCCTCATCCTGCGGGGCAAGGCCACGCAGGAGGGTGACGCCGGGAATCGGGAACGCGATGAGCGCGCCGATCAGGCTGTTGCGCACGAGCGAGCGGCGCGAGAAGCCAGACTCTTCGTTCGATACCTCGAACACCTCTACCGCCGACTGACGGGTTTCCTCATCACTCGCGACCGGGTGGCGTACGTCGATCGACTCGTGATCTGCCATCAGTGCCTTGCCCCAGTGGACGGCGCCGATGCCTACGGCGAGCAGCGCGAGCGCCATGCCGAGGCCCACGAGAAGCGTGTGGATGCGTATCGCCATGAGCTCGCCCGTTTCAATGGGGAAGAACATGTAGGCGAGAACGGCACCGAGGCTGCCCGCGATTGAGATGTAGAAGAGCGAGTAGACGACGCGTTCTGCACGCTTCGCCTTCTTCGGATCGAGATCCGTTACGCGCTTGCGGTGCGGGGGAAGGCCCGGATTCTGCACGGCATCGGATGAAATTACGGCGGTGCCCGCCGACTGTTCAACCGCGCCGTGGCCCTGGGCGGCGACAGCAGCGTCGCCGCCGCTGTTCTTCGCTTCCTCTGCCATGTTGCTCCTTGACTCCTGACTCATGAATTCTTTGTGCGATGTCGATTAGTTCGACTTCGCGGTCACCCAGACGGTGAGGCCGACAATTGAGCCGAGACCGATGATCCAGATGAACAGACCCTCTGCAACCGGACCGATTGATCCGAGTGACAGGCCTCCAACTGAAGGCTGGTTCTCGATGTACTTCAGGTACGAGATGATGTCGGCCTTCTCCTGCGGCGAAAGGTTCGCGTCGCTGAAGACGGGCATGTTCTGCGGACCAGTCACCATGGCCTCGTAGATGTGCGTCGGGGCGACACCGGTCAGTGCCGGTGCGAACTTACCCTCGGTGAGCGCTCCACCGGCTGCGGCCACGTTGTGGCACATTGCGCAGTTGATGCGGAACAGGTCCCCACCGTTGGCAATGCCGGCGTCGTCACTGTCAGCCTGCAGGTACTGGGAGTCGGGCAGCGCCGGGCCGGGGCCCAGAGATGCAACATAAGCAGCCATCTCGAGCGTCTGCTCTTCGGTGAACTGCTTCGGCTTCACCATGCCCTGGGGGCCCTGGAAGGCGAGGGGCATACGGCCGGTGCCGACCTGGAAGTTCACAGATGCTGCACCCGCACCGACGAGCGAGGGGCCATCGGGAGTGCCCTGAGCGCCTGCACCGTGGCAGGTTGCGCAGTTTGCACCGAACAGCTTTTCTCCGGCCTCAATAGTCGCGGGCGACTTGAGGTCGATCTCTGCCGTAGCAGATGTCTGGCTGAGGCCAGTGTACGCTGCACCCGTTACCAGCAGCCCAACTCCGACGAGAGCTGCGGTCGCGAGCGGATGCCGGCGGCCTGACTTGCGAAGGTTCTTCTTGGCGCGAACCATGTTGGCGATTACTCCTGACCCCTACTTGAGGACGTAAATGATAATGAACAGGACGATCCACACGATGTCCACGAAGTGCCAGTAGTACGACACGACGATCGCCGAGGTCTCTTCCTTGCGTGTGTAGTTCTTCACCGCGTAGAGGCGCCCGATAACCATCAGGAACGCGACCAGGCCGAGTGCCACGTGGATGCCGTGGAATCCGGTGGTCATGTAGAACGCTGTGCCGTAAGGATCGCTGTTGAAGGTAATGCCCTCAGAAACGAACGTTGCGTACTCGTAGGACTGGCCGGCAACGAAGATCGCTCCCATGAAGAACGTGAGGTAGAACCACTCGATGGTTCCCCAGTTCTTGGGACCGCGCCCGACCGCACGAGGCTGGTTACGCTCTGCCGCGAACACGCCCGCCTGGGCAGTGAACGAGGACGCAACCAGGATCAACGTGTTGATCAGAGCGAACGTGAAGTTATGCTTCTCTGTCTGCTCAGCCCACAGATCGGGATTCATGGCGCGCAGCGTGAAGTAAATCGCGAAGAGGCCCGCGAAGAACATGACCTCGCTGCCGAGCCACACGATCGTGCCGACGGCGACGAGATTCGGTCGCTTCACCGCAGGCACGGCTGACTTGGTATTCATAGTGGTCGTTGTCACCCCTCCATTATGGCTGAAAGTTTCGTGTGCGTTTTCACCTGAAGCGGGCGCGCCGAACTTTCTGCGAGTTTCCTGCCAAGCCTACCGCGTCTTCAGCCTCTTCGCGTACACGGCATGCGGGTGTCGTGTCGGTCCGGCTGAATAATGCGCAGCTGGCTCGCTAAGATTGGGCTCATGATCGACGAGCGAACATGGCCCAACGTACTTACGACTCTGTTAGGTCGTGAAGACCTCAGTGTTTCGCAGGCCGAATGGGCCATGTCACGCTTTATGACGGGCGATGCGACCCAGGCGCAGGTTGGCGCGTTTCTGGTGGCTCTGCAGGCCAAAGGCGCGACGGTGAACGAAGTGATCGGATTCCGTGACGCCATTCTGCAAGAGGCGCTTCCCCTCACCCTGCCGGCGATGTCACTCGACATCGTGGGCACCGGCGGGGACCGCTTTGGAACGGTCAACGTGTCGACGATGGCATCGATCACAGCAGCTGCCGCTGGCGTGCCGGTAGTCAAACACGGTAACCGCGCTGCCAGCAGCCTTTCGGGCTCCTCAGACGTGCTTAGCGCGCTCGGAATCGACCTGACCCTCGACGCGGAACAACTCGCCACGTCTTTCGAGAAGGCCGGCATCGCCTTTGTGCACGCCGCACGCTTCCTGCCCGGATTCCGTCACGTGGCTCCGGCACGTGCCGAGCTCGGGATCCCCACCGTCTTTAACTTCCTTGGTCCACTCTGCAACCCGGTGCGCCCCGAGGCCTCCGCCGTGGGCGTTGCCGACATCGATAAGGTGCCCATTTTCGTCGGAGTGTTTCGGCTTCGCGGAGCCTCCGCGCTCGTGTTTCGCGGAGATGACGGGCTCGACGAGCTTACGACCACGGGGCACTCCCACCTGTGGGAGATCACCCGCGGAGGACTCACGGAACACGACATCGACCCGCGCGAGCTCGGACTCCCCCGTGCAGACATTACCGACCTCGTGGGCGGCTCCCCCGACGAGAACGCACTCGTCGTGCGGCGGGTGTTCGCGGGCGAACGCGGCCCAGTACGAGACATCGTGCTGCTCAACGCTGCCGCCGGCCTGGTCGCCTACGACCTGGCGGCGCGGCCCGAAAGCGCCGAGCAGCCGCTCCTCGAGCGGCTCTCCCAGAAGCTCGAGGTCGCAGCCGAGGCCATCGACTCCGGTGCGGTAGAGCGCAAGCTTGAGACATGGGCCGAGTCGACGCAGGGCGTCTAACTGTCAGCTTCACCCACCAGGTACGCGGCCGCGGCAACGACGATGTTGTCGCGGCGCGCCTGTGTTAGGAGGCCCGCGCGGTCAAGGCGCGCGAGGATCTCGCTTCCATGATCCGGATCATGGCTGGCTGCGATCGCTTGAAAAATGAAGAGTTGACCCGCGGTGCGTTCCCGAGATTCGCTAGCAGCATCGGCCAAGACATTGCAGGCACGATCGAGGCACTCGAGAAAGAGTGCGGGTTTACCGCTAAAGTTCGCATACACGTGGGGCTGTGGCACGTCTGCTCGCGCGGAGATACGCGCGGTAGATGCCCCTTGATAGCCGTACAGGCCGAACTCGTGGAGTCCGGCCTGTAGCAAGCGCTCCCGGTTTTCACCGGGCTTTCGACGGGCGCGACGTTCGGTCACGCTAGCCTAGGTCGAGAATCTTACGGTAGTGCTGGCCCACCGCTTCGAAGTCGCGATGGTTATAGAACGAGCCGATGCGGCCGGTGGACGCAGAGAGCTGACGCACTCCGCGACCCATGCAGTAGTGCTCGTTCGCCTGCATGAGGCGGTCACCTACGCCGTGCTTGCGAAAGGCTTCGTCGACGACGATCTCTTGCAAGTGCGCGGTGAGGCCTGGAGCGTGCAGCAAGCGCGACACGGTCATCAGTGAATAGCCCACAACGCGTGCGTCAAGTTCTGCGACGAACAGGACGTTCGTCTCTTGATCACGTCGCCGAAGCACGTTGTCATACGCGACGAGAAACTCGTCGCGCCCGATGGGCTCACGCCCCGACTGAAACTGGCGCGCCAGCGCGAAGACGGCTGAACCGTCTTCGCGCTGGCCGCGACGAATGTTGATGCTCAAGAGCTGGGTACCTTAGCGAGCGAAGTGCCCGCGGTAGTACTCGTACACCCAGCCCACCACTGATACCAGGATCATGGGGATCATGAAGTACGAGAACCAGAAGTTGAACCCGATTGCGAGCCCCATCAGCGCAAATGCGCAGGAGAAGGCAAGAACCATGGGCCACCAGCTCCACGGGCTGAACTCACCGAGCTCGGGATCCGCGTCATCGATGTCTGCTTCTTCGAGGTCCTGCGGTGCGGTTCCAGGCTGCTTCTTGATCACCAAGAAGAGGTAGAAGGCGATAAAGCCATTCAGACCAGCACACAGAATCAGAGCAACCGAGCCAACCCACTCAATGTATCCGTGGGTGACGAGGTTCCAGACCGAGTACATCGCACCGACGATGACGAAGTAAACGGTGAGGATCGTGAAGATTACGGCATTAGCTTTCATTTCGCTTTATTCCTTCCGTTCTACTTTTTCGGTGCGAGCTCACGCCCGGGCTGCGAGATACCACTGACCTCGGGGTGGTTCAGATCAAACGCGGGCGATTCGGTACGAATGCGCGGGATTGACGTGAAGTTGTGGCGAGGCGGCGGGCAGGAGGTTGCCCACTCGAGCGAGCGGCCGTAACCCCACGGGTCGTCGACCGTCACCTTGGGCGCACGACGCGCGGTGATGTACACGTTCAGCAGGAACGGAATCATCGACGCACCCAGGATCATGGCTCCAACCGTCGAAAGCTGGTTACCCCACGTGACGCCATCTGACGGCAGGTAGGTGTAGTAACGACGGGGCATGGCCATAACGCCCAGCCAGTGCTGCACGAGGAACGTGGTGTGGAAGCCAATGAAGAGCGTCCAGAAGTGGATCTTGCCAAGGCGCTCGCCGAGCATCTTGCCGGTCCACTTGGGCCACCAGAAGTAGAAGCCAGCAAACATCGCGAAGACGACGGTACCGAACACGACGTAGTGGAAGTGAGCCACAACGAAGTAGGTATCGGAGAGGTGGAAGTCAAGCGCGGGCGAAGCCAGGATGACACCGGTCAGACCACCGAACACGAAGGTTACGAGGAAGCCGAGCGACCAGAGCATGGGGGTCTCGAACGTGATCGAGCCACGCCACATCGTGCCCAGCCAGTTGAAGATCTTCACACCGGTCGGAACCGCGATGAGCATCGTCATCAGTGAGAAGAACGGCAGCAGCACAGAGCCGGTGACGTACATGTGGTGCGCCCAGACCGTCATCGACAGCGCAGCGATCGAGATAGTCGCGTATACGAGGGTCTTGTATCCGAAGATCGGCTTGCGGCTGAACACCGGGAAGATCTCGGAGACGATACCGAAGAACGGCAGCGCGATGATGTAGACCTCGGGGTGGCCGAAGAACCAGAACAGGTGCTGCCACAACATGGCCCCACCCTCACCGGTGTACACGTGACCGCCAAAGACACGGTCGGCCGCCAGGCCGAACAGCGCAGCAGCGAGAACGGGGAACACCAGCAGTACGAGGATCGAGGTGATCAGCGTGTTCCAGGTGAAGATCGACATGCGGAACATGGTCATGCCAGGCGCACGCATGGTGATGATGGTCGTGATGAAGTTCACGCCACCGAGGATCGTGCCGAAGCCACCGGCTGCGAGGCCGAGCACCCAGAGGTTTCCACCAACACCGGGTGAGAACGTGACGTCAGACAGCGGTGCGTATGCGAACCAGCCGAACGAAGCCGCGCCCTGCGGGGTAAGGAAGCCGCCGACCGCAATGAGCGAACCGAACGAGTACAGCCAGAACGCGAAGGCGTTCAGTCGCGGGAAGGCGACATCGGGTGCACCGATCTGGAGCGGCATGATGACGTTCGCGAAGCCCGCAAACAGCGGCGTTGCGAACATCAGCAGCATGATTGTGCCGTGCATCGTGAACAGCTGGTTGTACTGTTCCTTCGTCGCCACGACCTCAAGGCCGGGCGCGAACAGCTGCGCGCGGATCACCAGTGCCATCAGGCCACCGATGAGGAACCACACGAAGGAGCTGATCAGGTACATGTACCCGATCACCTTGTGGTCCGTGGACGTTAGCCACGAGACGATGACGTTGCCCTTCTTCATTGTTTTGCCTTATCCCTTAGTACTGGTTCTCGTTCTGGGCCTTGGCTTCGTCGCCGTAGAAGTCCTCCTGGTTCGGGTTGAACTCCACGCTCACCTGCCCAGTGTTGCCGGCCTCACGCAGCTCAGCTACGTAGGCGTCGTATTCGGCCTGCTCAACTACGCGCACCTCGAAGAGCATCATCGAGTGGTACTCGCCACAGAGCTCGGCACACTTACCCATGAAGGTGCCTGTCTTCTCGGGCGTGATGCTCATGTAGTTCGTCTGGCCGGGAATCATGTCCTTCTTGTACAGGTACTCAACGACCCAGAAGGAGTGAATGACGTCGCGGGTCTCAAGACGCAGCTCAGTGGTCTTACCCACCGGCAGGTAGAGCACCGGCATGGTCTCTTCAGTTGCCTCGCCCTCGGCGTCGGTCTGAACCTGAACGCCCTGGAAGTAGACGTCGTCATTCACATAGTTGAAGTCCCACGCCCAGCGCTTACCAACAACCTCAACCACGTTCTCGGGGTTCTCGTAGCGCTTCTCAATCGAAGCCTGCTCCTGCGCGGTGAACGCAAAGAAGCCGAGCACCAAGAACACCGGGACGACCGTAAAGAACGTCTCGATCGGCATGTTGTACCGCATCTGCACGGGCAGGCCGGTCTGGCCCTTCCGGCGACGGTAGGCGACAGTCGCCCAGATGATCAAGCCCCAGGTGATTGCACCGATTACGAGCAGCACAATCCAGGAGGTCACCCAAAGACCGGTGATCCCGTCCGTGTGGTTGGTTGCACCCTCGGAGCCCGCAGGCAGGAATCCCCGCTGCTGCTCTGGGGTACAGCCCGCGAGCAGCAGGGCTGCCGAGAGCGCGACCGGAGCCGCGACCCATTTCATTCGACGATTGGAACGCACCGCATACCTTTCGAAACATTTCTCGCCGCCACTTGCAGGCAGGCGAAGCTGATTACTCCCTGTTAGCTTAGCGCGAAGCTGAGCGTTCCCCGAACCACGCGCGGGTGTCGCGCTGAGATTTCGGGGGATTTGTTTGCTTATCCGAAGCTGTCGCCGCACGCGCAGCTTCCTGCAGCGTTCGGGTTATCGATCGTGAAGCCCTGCTTCTGGATCGAATCTTCGAAGTCGATCGACGCCCCATCGAGGTAGGGCACGCTCATGGCGTCTACCACCACCTCAACGCCGTCGAAGTTTGCGACCGCGTCGTTTTCGAGCTCACGCTCGTCAAAAAACAGCTGATAGATCAAACCCGAGCAACCGCCGGGCTGCACCGCGATGCGCAGGCGCAAATCGTCACGCCCCTCTTGGGCGAGCAGGCTGCTCACCTTATCGCGGGCAGCATCGCTCAGCTTGACGCCGTGCGCGCTCTGAACAGCCGGGGCCGTGCCCTCGGTGTCTAAAGTCTCTGTACTCATGGGCACTCCTCACCCTCATTGCAAGTATCAGCATCCACTCTACCCCCGGGCGTGGGTTTTCGCGCAGGCGTGGCCCTGTAGTCTGGATCGGGTGCCCGCCGCCGCTGGCATTCATCATTTTCTGTGCGCTCTGCGCAGCTCTCGAAAGGACAGGTCCTAAGTGAAGAACGGCGCTGAAGACCCGCGCGGCTCGGGTGAGCCCGAGACCCCGGCTGGCAAGGGCCGCCCCACCCCGTCACGCAAGCAGGCACAGGCCGCCAATGCTCGCCCCATCGTCGGATCGAAGGACAAATCCGTCCAGAAGGAACTGCGCAGGCAGCAGACTGAGTCGCGTGAGCGCGCTCGCGTGGGAATGATGCAGGGTGAAGAACGCTACCTTGGCCCGCGTGACCGTGGCCCGCAGCGCCGGTACGTGCGCGACTACGTCGACGCGCGTTGGAACCTGGGCGAGCTCCTGATCCCCATGATGCTCGTCGTTCTCGTGATGACATTCATCCCGGGCATCATGCAGCTCGTGAGCCTGTTCGCGATCTGGGCGTTCGTGGCGCTCGCCATCATCGACGCGGTGTTCCTCGGATTCACGCTGAAGAAGAAGCTGGCGAACAAGTTCGGCGAAGACCGTGTTCAGCCCGGCTTCCGGTGGTACGCCGCCATGCGCGCATTCCAGTTTCGCCCACTGCGCATGCCAAAGCCGCAGGTGCGCAGGCGACAGTTCCCCGAGTAGCCACGGGCCACTCGAACTGGCACAGCCCCCGGTTTCTCTCGTGAGAAACCGGGGGCTGTGTTGTTGCTGCCGGATCGCAGGCGAGCAGCGCCTGCCCGCCTGCGGGCTCCCTGCTACGCCGCGTTACCGCGGAATCCGAGCCGCTTCAGCCCCTTATTAATGTGAGCGGCCCAGAGCGGGCCCTCGTAGATGAATGCCGTGAATCCCTGCACGAGGGTGGCGCCGGCGGCCACACGCTCGTATACGTCGTGGGCGTCTGTCACGCCACCCACCGAGATCACGCAGAAATCGGGGTTCGGTTCGGTGGCGCGGATCAAGCGCAGCACCTCGAGCGAGCGATCCTTCAGCGGGGCCCCCGAGAGACCGCCCGCACCGATTTCGGCGACGCGTGCAGCGTCCTCACGCAGGTTGTCGCGGGAGATGGTCGTGTTCGTGGCGATGATGCCGTCGAGTCCGAGCCGCACGGCCAGTTGCACGATACCCTCGATCTGGGTGTCATCCATGTCGGGAGCGATCTTTACGAGCAACGGGGTTGTGCCCGCCGCGCTCTTCACCGCGGCCAAGAGCGGTTCGAGCAGCTCGACCTCTTGCAGCCCGCGCAGGCCGGGCGTGTTGGGTGAACTCACATTGACCGCCAGGTAGTCGGCCAGCGGTGCGAGTCGCTCGGCGCTCCACACGTAGTCGGCGGTGGCGTCTTCTACTTCGGTTATGCGGCTCTTGCCAATGTTGACGCCAATCACGGGGCGGTGGCGCGACATGCGGGCCTTCTCGACGCGGGGAACTGCGGCGGCTGAGCCACCGTTATTGAATCCCATACGGTTGACGAGGGCGCGGTCTCCCACGAGGCGAAATGAACGCGGCTTCGGGTTGCCGGGCTGCGCGTGCCGGGTGAGCGTACCCACCTCGACGTGGCCGAAGCCGATCGCGCCAAGCCCCATGATCGCCGTCGCGTTCTTATCGAATCCGGCGGCGAGCCCGAAGGGGCTCGAGAACTCGAGACCGAGGGCACGCACGCGCAGCGTGGGATCCGGAGCGCAGAATCGGGCGAGCAGCGGGCGCACCACAGGGGCCGCCTGGATCGCCGTGAACGCGAGATGGTGCGCGGTTTCGGGATCCATGCGCCGCAGCACGTTGTTGAACAGTGCCGGGTAGAACCGCATGACTGTGTTACTCCTGATCGTTAGTGGTTGGGGCCGGGCGTGGATGAGCCCGCAGCTCGGCGATCGCCGCGTCAAAGTCGGCGAGTGATTCAAATGCCTGGTAGACGCTCGCAAAGCGCAAGAACGCGACTTCGTCGAGCTCGCGCAGGTGTGGCAGCACCGCGAGGCCAATCTCGTTGGCGTCGAATTGAGCGATGCCTGTGCCGCGCATTGATTCCTCGACCTGCTGTGCCAGCAGGGCGAGGTCGGCATCGGTAACGGGGCGCCCCTGGCACGCTTTGCGCACCCCCGCCATGACTTTCTGGCGGCTAAACGGCTCGACAACGCCCGAGCGTTTGATCACGGTGAGGCTCGCGGTTTCGGTAGTCGTGAAGCGCCGGCCGCACTCGGGGCACTGGCGCCTGCGACGAATGGAGAGACCATCGTCTGCGGTGCGGGAGTCGATCACCCGACTATCGGGGTGCCTGCAAAATGGGCAGTGCATGGACTTAGACCTCGCTTTCGAAGCGCGCACTCACGGCCTCGCCGTGAGCGGGGAGCCCCTCGGCACCCGCGAGCGCCACGAGCGGGGCTTCGAGCGTACGCAGCGTATCGCGGTCGTATCGCACGATCTGCTGCGGGCGCAGAAAGGTGTGAGCGCCGAGCCCTGAAGCAAAGCGTGCTGTGCCTCCGGTGGGCAACACGTGGTTTGAGCCGGCCAGGTAGTCCCCCAGGCTCACGGGCGTGTGCCCGCCCACGAAAATTGCGCCAGCGTCGGTAATGAGTGTGAGCACATCGTCGTCGTGCGTGGTCTGAATCTCGAGGTGTTCGGGGCCGTAGGCGTTGCTGACGCGTGCGGCCATGGCGAGACTGTCGACGAGAATCACGGCAGACTGCGGGCCTGCAAGCGCTGTTGCCACGCGCTCGGCGTGACGTGTGCGAGGCGCCCGGTGCGCAATTTCATCGGCGACTCGCGCTGCGAGTGCGGGCGAGGTGGTCACGAGCACAGAGGCCGCGGCCTCATCGTGTTCGGCCTGGCTAATGAGGTCTGCCGCCACGAAGCGTGCTTCAGCGGTCTCGTCGGCGATGACCAGAATCTCGGTCGTGCCGGCCTCTGAGTCGATGCCACAGAGACCGCTCACGACGCGTTTGGCGGCCGCGACGAACACGTTGCCCGGCCCTGTGACCACATCGACCGGGGCGAGATCGATCTCGGGCACGCCGTGAGCGAAGGCGGCAATCGCGCCCGCCCCGCCAATGGCATAGACCTCGTCAATGCCGCACAACGCCGCAGCCCACAGTACTGCGGGGTGCGGCAGGCCAGCGTTGTCTCGCTGCGCGGGTGAGGCGAGCGCGAGTTCGGGCACGCCCGCCACCTGCGCCGATACCGCGTTCATGATCACAGATGAGGGGTACGCCGCTTTGCCCCCCGGCGCGTAGAGCCCTACGCGCGTGACAGGCTGCCAGCGCTGCGTAATCGTGGCGCCGTCACTCATGTGCGTCACCTGCGTGGCGGGCACCTGCGCGGCCGCGCCGCGCCGCAGTCGGTCTATCAGTTCGGTGAGCGCCGCTTCGATCTCGGGCGGACAGTCGCTGAGCGAAGCACGAATTGCCGCGGCAGGCACGCGCAGAGCGTGGCCGGTCACCCCGTCAAAGGACTCTGCCTGCTCGCGCAGCGCCGCCTCACCGCGCCCAGCAACGTCGGCAACGAGCGGGCGCACGCGCTCCACAGCATCGTCGGCGCTGAGCGCCGCCCGCGGAACGAGTCCCAAAAGTTCACCTCGCGAGAGCTCCTGGCCTCGCAGATCAATCGTTCGCATCACCGCTCCAGTCTACCGGGGCGTGCGGGGCGAGCATGCCGAGCCAGGCGAGTTCGCGGGTGCTTGCTACGAGCGCCTCGCGGGCGGCTGCGCCATCTACCTCGAGAATCGTCGCGAGCGCGTCAGCGATCTGGGTCATCGTCAGCTCCCCGTCGCACGCTCCAACGGCCGCCGCGAGCAGCGGATCTGCCGCCACCCGGCGAGCAATTGGGCGATCGATGTCGAGCGAAATCGCTCGCGGCGACTCGACTCCGGGCTCGTGCTCGCGCTGTTCTGAGACGGCCGCGTCACGCATCCAACGAAGCTCGAGCAGTTCCGCGTCACTCATGCGCGCCGCCGCGATGCCCGCGGCGAAAGCTTCCTGGATCGCGCGACCGGGCGCCTCACTCGTGTAGGCGCCCGCAGCCTGCTCGAGGTGCACGAGCGGTTCAGGGTCCTCGGCCTGCGTTCGGGCGATCCGGATCGAGCCCAGCCCAATGCTCACAACACGGCGAGCCTCGAAGTCGTCGAGCCAGTCAGCGACGCGCTCGTCGTAGCCCGCGCTACCCGCTCGCTCGCCGCCGTCGCGCGCCCACATTTGTGCGTAACCGAGCGGGTCGAGCCTGTCGCGCTCGACGACCCAGGCCGCGAGGCCCGGCACACCGGCCTCGCGCAGCCAGCCGCGCACGCGCTCGAGTCCGTTGCCGCCCCACGGGGTTTCCCAGTTAGCGAGGCACACGAGCGTGCCGTGTGACGCGAGGTGGGTCGCGCCCGCGCGCACGACCTCGGCGGCGAGTTCATCGCCAGCGAGGCCGCCGTCGCGGTATTCGTAAATCGTTTCGCCCTCGCGACGCGGAGTGATGACGAAGGGTGGGTTCGATGCGATGAGTGCGAATTGTTCGCCCGCGACCGGCGCGAAGAGGCTTCCCGCACGAAACTCGATGCGGTCTGCCAGTCCATTGAGCCGCGCGTTTGCGCGCCCGAGCTCGAGGGCGCGGTCAGAGATATCGCTGGCGACGACCCGCTTGTAGCGCCGCGCCAGGTGCAGCGCGACAATGCCGCAGCCCGTGCCGAGGTCGAGCGCGCGACCGGAGGTGACGTCTGGCGAGTCGGTAAGGGGAGGCAGCTGCGCGATCAGTGACCGGGTGGCACCGCCGACCCCCATCACGTGGTCTGGGCGCGCCGGCCCACCGCGCAGGTGATCGTCAAGGTCTGAGACGATCCACCAATCGCACGCGGCACCGTCGTCGGCGACGGTCACGGGGTTGAGCGACAACGCAGCACGATAGGTCGTCTGACCGCCTCGCGCCACAAGCCCGAGGGCCACAAGCCCGGCCACGCCGAGCGCATCTACCGCGGCGGCCAGCTCGACTTCATCGACCGGGTCTCCGAGCAAGAACAGGCGCGTGAGTGTAACGAGCGGGGTGGCAGGGCGTTCACCGAGCGCGCGCCTGGCGGCCACAGTCACCCCCGCGGTGAGCGCACGGTGTGCGCTCACCCCCAGGAGAGCTTCGACGCTCTCGTGCGTGTACGAAGCGGCAGCTAGGTCTGTCGCCAGCTGGTCAATCAGGTCATCAGTCACGCAGACAAGCGTAGTACGGGTGATTTAGTACGTGCCTGTACTAATTACGCGCCGCCACTATTACGCCCCGCGCTGTTGTGGCTAGTATGCGACGGTGAACCGCGTTCGGCGGTGCGCTGGATTTTCAATCTCGTCTACGACAGCAACCCCAAAGTCTGCGCCCGATATCGTGGAATTGCCCGCGTCGTCAGTGAGCTGCACGTCAGCTCCGATACGGTACTCCCCCGTATATTCGCCCGCCACCCAGGGCCCAAACGAACCGGCGGGGCTCACATAAAACCAGTCAAGCGCCTCATCGCCTGCGCGCAGATCATCGAGCACCCCACCCATCTCGGCCGATTCGGGCTTTACCGCGTCAGGAAACTCGGGAGCGTTCATCACAAGGTCACCGCCCTCGCTCTGCAGCAAGCAGCCCGCCCCACCGATCACCCCGAGCCGCACACCGGCCGCTGCCGCGTCGACTGCGAGTGCTGCCACCGCGGGGCGCACCCGACCGACCATGTCCCCGCGCGGTGAGATAGCGACGATCGCAACGTCTGCGCCTTCAAGCGCGCGAGCACGATCAGCGGCGTTTTCGATCGAACCACTGAGGTAGTGCACGCTCGCGATCTGTTCGGCCGACTCGTGGCGCGTCAAGCACACGACATCGTTCCCGTTCACCGCCGCTACCTCCACGATGTGGCCGCCCGCATAGCCGCTTCCACCAAACACTGCGATCTTGGCCATCTTCGTCCCTTCTTCGGCCCCGCGGGGCGTGTGCTCTCCCTTCACCATACTCCTGTGCGCTGCACCGCGCCGCTTCGCAAGCCCTGGGGTGCGGTGCCGTCAGCTGAGGCCGACGTCACTGGCACGCACCGGCGCCGGGAGTCTTGTTTCGCCCATAAGAAACGTGTCGGCGGCTGCGGCGGCCGCACGGCCCTCAGCAATCGCCCACACGATGAGTGACTGGCCCCGACCAGCGTCGCCCGCGACAAACATGCCGGGTACGGTCGTGGCGAAACCGTCGTCGCGAAGCAGTGTGCCGCGGGGGCCCGTCGTGAGGTCTGCCACCGGTTCAGATCCTACAAACCCCAGTGCGAGCAGAATCAGATCGGCTGCTATGAGCACCTCGGTGCCCGCACGCGGAGCGCGACCAGTCGACCTAAACTCGGTCTCGGCGACACGCAGCCCCGTGACACCGTGCTCAGTGCCCTCAAACCCAACGGTAGATGCCAGGTACTTGCGCGCACCCCCCTCTTCGTGCGAGCTCGACACCTCGAAAAGTTGGGGGTGAGTGGGCCAGGGTTGCTCGGCCGTGCGGCCTCGTGCGGGCTTACGCCCAATCGCGAGGCTCGTCACACTTACGGCCCCCTGGCGCAGGGCCGTACCGACACAGTCTGAACCCGTATCGCCGCCCCCGATCACGACGACATGCTTGCCTCGGGCATTAAGCCGCGCGGGCACCGCGGTGGCCGCCCCAGCCACCACAGCCCGGTTTGCCGCGCCCAGGTACGTCATGGCATGTTCAATGCCGGCCAGGTGTCGACCCGCAATCGGCAGCTCGCGGGCGATCGAGGCGCCCGTCGCCACGATCACGGCGTCAAAACGGCGGCGTAGCTCAGCCCACCCCATGTCGTGTCCGATCTGCACGCCGCAGCGAAACCGCGTGCCCTCGGCACGCAACTGGGCAATACGGCGCTCCACCAGCTGCTTCTCGAGCTTAAAGTCTGGAATGCCGTATCGCAGAAGCCCGCCCGGCGCCTCGTCGCGTTCAAACACGACAACCGTGTGCCCCGCGCGCGTCAGCTGTTGCGCGGCCGCTAGCCCCGCTGGTCCAGACCCCACGACTGCCACGCGTTTGCCGGTGAGCCGCTCGGGTGGGTGGGGCGCAACCCAGCCCCGCTCGAACGCCTCATCGATGATGTGGTTCTCGATCTGTTTGATCGTGACGGCGGGCTGGTTGATGCCGAGCACACACGCCGACTCGCACGGCGCCGGGCAGGCGCGACCCGTAAACTCCGGGAAATTGTTAGTTTCGTGGAGCCGATCGACGGCTTCACGCCCGCGCCCGCGGTGCGTGAGGTCGTTCCACTCGGGAATCAGGTTGCCCAGCGGGCAACCCTGGTGGCAGAAGGCGACACCGCAGTCCATGCAGCGTGAGGCTTGCCGCGCCACAACCTGAGGGTTCGCCGGGTCAACAACCTCTCGCCAGTCTTGGAGCCGCAGGGCGACCGGTCGTTTGGGCGCCAGCTCGCGCTCGCGTACATCCATAAATCCATGCGGGTCAGCCACGGGTTGCCTCCAAAATCTCTGTCCATACTGTGCCGCCATCAGGATCGATTCCCGCGGCGTGTGCCCGCTCACGCACCTCGATGACGCGGGCATAACCGCGCGGCACAATGTGGGTAAAGCGAGCGAGGGTGCCTGCGCGATCGCGAGGGAGCTGAGTGAGCAGCGCGCGTGCTGCTGCGGATCCGGTTTGTTCAAGGTGCCGCGTGAGGAGGCCCGCGACGCGCGCCGCGAGGGCCCCATCCCCGCGAGCCTCCAGCTGCGCGAGGTTTCTGAGCCAGAGGGATCCGGATCCAAGCTCTTGGGCATTCACGTGCGTCTCGTCTAGGTCGAGCACCACGGCCTCACCACCCGACATACCCGCGCCGAGGTTGCGGCCAGTTGCCCCGAGGATGAGAGCGAACCCGCCCGTAAAGTATTCGAGGGCGTGGTCACCGACCCCTTCCACGACCGCGGTCGCGCCCGATCCTCGCACGAGGAATCGTTCACCGACTTCGCCTGAGATCCACAGGTGGCCGCTCGTGGCGCCGTAGCCGATCACGTTACCCGCGATCGTGCCTGCCGCGCCGTTCGCTGCCTCCGCGGGGTGCGGCCTGATGACGATCTCACCGCCCGAGAGGCCCTTGCCCACATAGTCGTTGGCATCGCCGGTCAGCCGCAGGGTAATACCGGCGGGCAGAAACGCGCCGAGCGACTGGCCAGCCGACCCGGTGAGTGAGATGTCGATGGTTTCTGGCGCTAAACCCTGAGCGCCCCACCGCCTCGTCACCTCCGATCCCAGCAGCGTGCCGACCGCGCGGTCAGTGTTGCCGACCGGCAGGTCGAAGATGCGTGGCTCACCCCGCTCGAGCGCGCCCGCGCAGTCTGCGAGCAAGCCAGCGTCAAAGTGCTGCTCGACGTCGTGTTCTTGCGCCACTCGAAACCGGCGGCCTGCGGCGCCCGTGTCTGGGCCGTGCAGCAGCGGTGTCAGGTCGAGGCCGTCTGCCTTCCAGTGCCGCACCGCTTCGTTGACGTCAAGGGCGGCCGTGTCACCCACCGCCTCGTCGAGCGTGCGGTAGCCGAGGTCGGCGAGCAGCTCCCGCACCTCCTCAGCTAGGAACATGAAGAAGTTGACGATGTGGTCGGCTTGGCCGGTGAACCGCGAGCGCAGCTCGGGATTCTGCGTGGCGACGCCCACCGGGCAGGTATCGAGGTGGCAGGCGCGCATCATGATGCAGCCCGAGACGACAAGCGGGGCGGTGGCGAAGCCAAACTCTTCGGCGCCGAGCAGCGCCGCGATGACGACGTCGCGGCCGGTCTTGAGCTGCCCGTCAACCTGCAACACGACACGCTCGCGCAGCCCGTTGAGCATGAGCGTCTGCTGGGCCTCGACGAGGCCGAGCTCCCACGGTGAACCCGCGTGCTTCAACGAGTTCATCGGGCTCGCACCCGTACCGCCGTCGTGGCCCGACACCAAGATCACGTCCGAGAGCGCCTTCGCGACTCCCGCGGCGACGGGGCCGATGCCCGATTGTGACACGAGCTTCGTTGAAATGCGTGCGGCCGGGTTTGCGCGCTTCAGGTCGTAGATCAGCTGCTTCAGGTCTTCGATCGAGTAGATGTCGTGGTGCGGGGGCGGCGAGATCAGCCCGACGCCGGGGGTCGCGTGCCTGGTACGCGCGATCCAGGGGTACATCTTTGTGGGCGGTAGTTGCCCGCCCTCCCCCGGCTTCGCGCCCTGCGCGAGTTTAATCTGAATCTCTTCGGCGCTGACGAGATAGGCGCTGGTGACCCCGAACCGGCCGGAGGCGACCTGTTTGATCTTGCTGCAGCGTTCGGGGTCTTCGAGGCGCTCGGGCGTTTCACCGCCCTCGCCCGTGTTGGACTTACCGCCTATTCGGTTCATCGCGATCGCGAGCGTTTCGTGCGCCTCGGGCGAGATCGAACCGTAGCTCATGGCACCCGTGGCAAACCGCTGAACGATCTCGGTCGCGGGTTCGACCTCAGAGATGTCGACCGCGGGGCGCTGCGGTGAGAACGTGAGCAGCCCGCGCAGCGTCATGAGCTTCGACGCTTGGTCGTTGACGCGCGCCGTGTACTGCGCAAACAGGTCGCGCCGCCCCGTGCTGGTCGCGTGCTGCAGCTTGAAGATCGTCTCGGGGTCGAACAGGTGGGGCGCTTCGCCGCGCCGAAACCGGTACTCGCCGCCCGTTTCGAGCCGCTTGTGAGCAAGCGGGGCGGCATCGTCGGGGTAGGCGGCGCGGTGGCGCGCTGCAACCTCGGCCGCGAGCACGTCGAGGCCGACGCCACCGAGCTTCGTCGCGGTGCCCGCGAAATAGCGTTCGACGATCTCGCTGTTCAGCCCGATCGCTTCAAATGCCTGGGCTCCGCAGTACGACGCCACGGTGGAGATGCCCATCTTGCTCATAATCTTGAGCATGCCCTTGCCGAGGGCCCGGATCAGGCGCGCGGTAGCCTCGGCCTCGGTGAGCCCCTCGATCACCCCGTCGCGCACGGCGAGCCCCACGGTTTCCATCGCGAGGTAGGGGTTCA
Organism: Leucobacter faecis; assembly: GCF_054456635.2. NCBI lineage: Bacteria > Bacillati > Actinomycetota > Actinomycetes > Micrococcales > Microbacteriaceae > Leucobacter > Leucobacter faecis. The sequence continues at coordinate 55,032 of NZ_JBTJEP020000004.1, read as the reverse complement.
CCGCCGCCGCACCGTAGGCGATGAGCGCGGCCACGTGGTGCACTTCGCGCACGTCGCCCGCCTCCGCGATGAGCGCGACCCGCATACGCTCACCCGTGCGGATCAGGTGGTGGTGCACGGCCGACACCGCGAGCAGCGACGGGATGGGCGCGAGGTCTTTGTTCGAGTCACGGTCTGAGATCACCACGAACTCGGCGCCCGCGGCCACGGCCGCGCTCGCCTCCCGGCACATCTCTTCCACGCGCTCGGCCAGCCCCCGTGAACCGTAATCGACGGGGTACAGTCCCCGAATCGTGACGGTGCGCTCGGTGAGCGGGTCCTCCCCAAAGTGTTGAATGCGGGCGAGCAGGTCACCGTCGATCACGGGAAAGTCGAGGACCACCTGGCGTGCGTGCTCGGCCGACTGGGTGAGCAGGTTCAGTTGCGGCCCCATTCCGGCGCGTAGGCTCGTCACAAGCTCCTCGCGCAGGGCGTCGAGCGGCGGGTTCGTGACCTGCGCAAACTGCTGCACGAAGTAGTCGAACAGCAGCCGGGGGCGCTCGGCCAACACCGCGATGGGGGTGTCGGTGCCCATGGCGGCGATCGGTTCTATGCCGGTGCGCGCCATCGGTTCGATGAGCAACCGCACCTCTTCTTCTGTGTAGCCAAACGTGCGCTGGCGGCGCACAATCGACGCCTGTGGGTGCATGAGCGGCTCACGCTCGGGTTCATCGGCGAGCCGGATCCGTCCCTCACTCAGCCAGGACCCCCAGGGCGCCTGGGCCGCAAGCTCGGCCTTCACCTCGGCGTCTTCTCGTACCCGGCCGGTCTCGAGCTGTACTGCCAGCATGCGGCCCGGGCGCAACCGGCCGCGGCGCGCTACGCGCTCGGGCGCGATGTCGAGCACTCCGGTCTCGCTTGCGATGACGAGCAGTCCGTCGTGCGTTTCGAGTGTGCGGCCGGGGCGCAACCCGTTGCGGTCGGTCAACGCGACGAGCTCTTCGCCGTCGGTGGCGACCATCGCCGCGGGGCCGTCCCACGGCTCCATCACGAGCGAGTGGTACTCAAGGAAATCGACGAGGCCCGGGTCGAGGCTCGGCTCGTTCTCCCACGCTTCGGGCACCATCATTGCGAGCGCGTGTGGCAGCGACCGCCCCGCGCGTACCAGCAGTTCGAGTACTTCGTCGAAGCTCGCCGAGTCGCTGCCGCCTTCTGAACAGATGGGCAGCAACTGGCGTACATCGCCCAGCACTTCAGACTCAAGCTGAGCCTCACGTGCCCGCATCCAGTTGCGGTTGCCGCGTACGGTGTTGATCTCGCCGTTGTGCGCCACCATACGCAACGGCTGTGCGAGGTGCCACGACGGAAACGTGTTGGTTGAGTACCGCGAGTGCACGATGGCGAATCGACTGGTGAATCGCTCGTCAGTGAGATCGGGGTAAAACACGGGCAGCTGCAGCGTCGTCACCATGCCCTTGTACACGATCGTGCGCGCACCAAGCGACGGCAGATAGCAGCCGGTCTCGTGGCCAATGCGCTTACGCGCACGAAACGCTCGACGCTCTAGAGCAGCTTCGCCCGGCGGCGCACCCTCGGGCGCAAGAATCAGTTGCGAGATGTGCGGGGCCGCCCCGGCCGCCGCAACACCAAGCCCTTCGGGCCGCGTAGGCACCTCACGCCAGGCGACGAGGCTCAGCCCCTCCTCGGCGGCGATCGCCTCGATCCGGTATCGCATCGCGCGGCGCTCTGCCGCGCCCTGCGGCAGAAACGCGAGACCCGCGAGGTAGCCACGCGCGGGCGGCAGGGTGGCACCGGGGTGGTGGAGTGCAAGCTCGCTCCGGATCAGTGCGTCAGGGACGTCGGCGAGAATGCCAGCGCCGTCTCCGGTGCCCGCGTCGGAGCCCACGGCTCCGCGGTGCTCGAGGTGTTCAAGGGCCGAGAGCGCGAGCCGCACCGTCTCGTGCGATGCTGCGCCCGTGAGCGATACGACTGCCGCAAGCCCACAGGCATCTCGCTCGTCGTGCGGGTCATACAGGCCTTGGCGCGCCCCCGGTTGACGCGGCGTTCGTGCTGGGTCGACAGTCATCGCCGTCCCCCTTCTGGTGGTGGGACTGCGGCGGCCCGGTGTGGGGCTGGCGCGGCGCTCAGGACGTCGGTGTCGCGGCGAGGCGCGTCAGCGGGAATGCCACAGTAACACCAGAAAATTCGGCCGGTTGACCACTTTTGCCAACGATCGCGCATTAAAGGCGCGAAGCCTTTGTTTATGTGAAGATTGTTCGACGATTGACGTCGTGAGCCGAACGGCGCTCAAAACTGTAACGACCCCGAAACACTCCTGGCGTGTTCTCGAAACCTTCGAGAACACGCCAGGAGCGGGTCGCCACACCCATCTCGGTGGGCGGGCTGCGCCGAAGGATTACTCGGCGACGCCGAAGCTCGCCACATCGCCAACGAGGCGGGTATTGTCTGCGGGCACCGGCTCAACCGCGGCGAGAGCAACCTCGGCGGCAAACTCGGCCACGTTGTACAGTCGACCAGCCTGCGCACGTCGGTCTTCAATCGCGCCGGGGCTGAGGCGATTCAGCAGGGTCGCGGTGACCGTGCCCTCGATCATGTCGCCCGACACGACCACGAGGTCGATGCCGCGCTCTGCGAGCGCGGGGATCCGCTCTCGCAGCGCGTCTTCGCCCGCGCGCTTCGAGCGGGCGACGGGCTCGTACTCGGGCATCGTGGGGGTCGTGTTAATAAAGTGAGCCTGGTGGCTCGTGACGAACACGACGCGCCCACCCTCGCTCATGAGCGGCAGCGCAGCGTCGAGCACAGCGAGCTGCGCATCACGGTTGAGCTTGAGGGCGTAGTCCTCAGCCATGCCGCCCTCCATGCCTCCCGATGCGTTGAGCACGAGGATATCGAGACCGCCGAAGGCCTCGCGCACCGCGCCCATCATCCCGTCGAGCGACGCGGCATCGGTCAGGTCCGCCCCCTGCACCAGGGCTTCGACGCCAAGCTCACGCAGCTGCGTGGCGAGCTTCTCGGCCCGGGGGGCCTTATTGCGAAAGTTCACGACGACGTTTGCGCCGGCCTCGGCAAAGTAGCGCACGGTGTCGGCGCCCACTCCGCGGGATGACCCCGTGACGAGGGCACGCTTGCCAGCGAGACTGCCAGCTTCAAGAATCTGTGTCACCGAAAACTCCTCATTTTTTTGGTTCACGTCGCTTCAAGACTAGTGGACGGCGCATGCCAGCATCCCTGGCCGACGCCTGGGGCCTACCGCTTCTGCGTCGATGCGAGTACGCTGCAACAAACGGCAAAGGACGCACACCGCGTCCGAGGCGAGGAGGTCCGACATGGCCGATCGTACGCTTCGAGGTTCACGCATAGGCGCGACGAGTCTGCAGGGAGAGGAGGGCGTCAAGCTTTCTCCGCGTCGCGGCGTCGAGTACCTCACCGAGCGCGGCGTGAGATTCACCGTGATGTTTGACGCCGATGCTGAGCCCCCCGCAGAGTGGTACGAGCAGAAGTCGGGCGAGCTCGGGTTTCTTGATGACGATGCGGGCCGCACTGCACGCGCCGAGTTTGAAGATAAGGCTGCTTCACATCGCACCCCGTGGGACATGCTGATCGAACGCCGCTCGATCGAGGAGCTCGAAGAGCTGCTCGAAGAGAGACTAAAACTGCTGCGTGCCCGGCGCGGCTCCAAGAAGTAGCGCACCGGGCACGCCTGCTACTCGGCGCTCGCGGCCACGGCCGCGGGCGCCGGTTTTATTGATTCGCGCCATCGCCTCTTCGTACCGGCACTCAACCTCAGCCACGAGCGGTCGCGAATGAAGATCGCGTCAATCGCGATCATCGTGAGCGAGAACCAGGGCAGACCCATCACCACACCGATCGCGATGTGAAAACTCAAGATCCCCGCGAGCGCCACAAGCCGTGTCGGGCGCGTGAGCAGCATCAGCGGAAATCCGATCTGAATGAGAATCGAGCCCCACGCGGCGATCGTAACCGCGGGCCCCCACGTGGTCAGCAGGTCAGAGAGGATCGGCCAGGTGCCAAACCGCATGGTGTGCAGCGGGTCATAGACCGCCCAGCCGCCCGCCCACGGTGCGCCCTGCGCTTTGTAGAGCCCACCAGAAACGTAAACGAACGACACCTGCGCGACAAGTGCGACGAGCGCGAGATTGTGCAGCGCAGTGCCAAGCTGCTTGGGGCCGGATCCTTGCGGGAACCACTCCCCCCGCTTCGCCCTGCGGCGAGCGTCAAGCGACCAGCGCGCGGCGGGGTCAGCAAACAAGAGCAGGATCATAGCGATGCGCTGCATGTTGTCGCTCTGGTCACCCACCATGTCATTCATCTCGATGAAGCTCACCCAGCCGATGAAGAACAGCGGTAGCACGATGCGCACCCGCCAGCCGAGAATAAACAGCACAGCGAGGCCGATCAGCACGAGATAGCACGTAGTGAACAGGGCGTCGTTTGCCGCCACCTTGTTAAACAGACTGAACAACCAGATGTTGGGAAAGTCGCTGATCGGCTGAGCAATCTCGCCGTTCCAGGCGGAGCCCGACCCGAACGTGTACAGCCGCGTGCCAAAGTTTGACAGCAGCAGCCCGAGCATAGCGAGACCGAACACGATACGAGTGACTGCGAGACCGTAGAGTGCCTTCTTGCCGTCAAAGAGCCACTTGTCACACCACTCGATAGCGGCGCCCAGGCCGTCGAGTACCGCATTCCAGACCCCGCCAATCACGGAGCCCGCGAATACGCCCAGGCGAACGATGGGGTTATTTGTGCGTGGTGCGCTCACTGTGTGATCCTCTCGAACTGCGCACGGAAGGTGCGGCCGAAGTTCGCGTCGTTTTGCCCGGGCTCGGTGGTGAGCGCGCGTAGGCCAGACTCGGTCATCATGGGGGCCGGGCGCTCTGCCCCGGGCGTGTGCCGCTCGGCGAACGGAATGATGTTCTGTCGACTCACACGAAATTGCACCTGTTTCACTTCATCGCCCCAGATCGCTCGCGCGACCTGTGTGGCGTACGCCGTCGACAGATGCTCTTGCGCGATCAGTTCTTCGATCGCCGCCTCATCAGCATCATCGCCGAGCAGATCGGTGCCGTCTCCTTCGATCGAGCCAGCCAGCAGCGCTTCGCGCAGCTCGCTCTCCCAGTTCTCGCTCGTAAACGCGCTCGCCACCGTCTGCTTCTGCCCCTGGCCGAGAGCATCGTAGGCGCCCTTGTACTTTGACGCGACCTCAGACGACTGGATACCCGCGCGTGGCGGAAAAAGGTTGTATTCGATCATTGAGAGTTCAACATCGGTCGCACTCACCCAGCCGGTCTCGACGTCTTGGCCGTCTTCTTCGACGATGGCGCGTACGTTGAAGTGGTAGTCGCCGTTGATGGGTTCGGGAGCGAAGACACTCCACGACTGGCCAAAAAACGGAATCATGTACGACGTGAGCATGTTGCCCGGCACCACCTCGCGCAGCGGCGAGTAGGGTGCGATCCACAGGAACGAGGCGAACACCTGCCACGCGGTCAGCACTGTGGCGAGGCCAGCAACCACGCGCACCCACGGTTTCACGGTGCGTGCAGGCGCGATCTGCTGGGTCTCTTGGTTCGTCTCGGCCACCCCGGTGGACGCTGTTGTCGCTGCCGGATCTACCGGGTTCGCTGCACCTGCCCGCTCTACCGGATCTGCCGGTTCATCAATGGTTTCGGTCACCGTCCCTGGCGGCGCGGTCGCTGTGTCGTCGCTCATGGTTCCCCCTATCACTCGCTTCTCAGCCAGCGTACACAGCGCGCACAGCCCTCGCGCGCTAACCTGCGGCGTTGCGCAGCTTCGTCGCGACACTCGTCGCCGAAACCGCAAGGCCGGCTGCGCCGAGCACACACCACAGCGCCGCGATCAGACCGCCCAACTGTGACGCTGGGGTGTTGCCCTGTGTGAGCGGCACCTCAGCCACCATGGCGGCCGAGGTGAACGGGGTGAGCGAGGCCGCGTCGCTGCCGTCGGGCAGCACGATTGCACTCGTGCCGACCGTTGAAATGTTGACGAGCGCCCGGCCCGTCTCGACGGCGCGAAGCCGCGCGATCGCAAGCTGCTGCGCGCTCTCGTCGGTGCGCCCAAAGTCAGCGTTGTTGGTCTGCGCGAAGATCACCTCAGCGCCGTCATGCATCATCGCAACGGCCTGCTGGTCAAAGATAATGTCAAAACAGATCGCGAGGCCCGCCCGCACCGCGCCTGCCGCGGTATCGATGCTGAACGCCGCGGGCCGCTCGCCCGCCGAGTAGTCGAGCTGCACGAGGTCTACGAGCTCTGGCGCGAGCGCGCGAAAGAACTCGCGGTTGGGCATGTACTCGGCGAACGGCACCGGGTAGCGCTTGTCGTACCGCTGCTCAAGCGGCCCGTCTGCTTCCCACACGAGGGTGCTGTTGGTGTAGATCTCACCGGGGTCGCGCAGAATCGAGCCCACGACGATGGGTGCGTCAGCCCGCTTGGCTAGTTGCGCCACTCGTTGACTACCGAGCACGTTATCGCCGAGCGCAAACTCGGCGCTGTTCTCGGGCCAGACAATCACGTCGACCCGCTCATCTCGCGCTTCAAGCTCGTCAAGCAGCCGCTCGGTCGCTTCGATGTGGTCGGCGAGCACCGACCCCGATTCACGGTCATCGAAAATGGCCGACTTTGAGTTGCCCTGCACCGCAGCGACCCGCAGCTCTCCGTCACGTGCGGCGGGAGCCGGTGGCACGAAGGCGGCGAGCACAACGAGTGCGAGCGCGCCCGCACACCAGACGCCTGCGCGGCGGCGGGCGCGATCCGGCGCGAGAGCGCGCGCGTCACGCAGCCAGAACAGCGCGGCGCATGCGGCCGCGCACACGAACGCGACGAGACCCGTGAGCCCCGCGAATCCGAGCCACGAAACCGACTGCAGCAGCGGCCCGCTCGCCTGCGTGTGGGCGAGGCGTCCCCACGCAAAGCCGCCGTAGGGCACGAGACCCTGAAGCTGTTCGCGCGCAACCCACAGCCCCGCGACCGCGAGCGCTGGCCACGCGATGCCCGGCAGCTTGCGCGTCACGAACGAGGCGGCCGCCCCAAAGAGGCCGTACCAGGCGATCATCAGTGAGCTCAGGGCCAGCCAGGGCACCGGGCCGAGATAGAGCGTGAGCCACGAGATGTGCGGCAACCAGAACGCCGCCCCCGCGACCGCCCCAATACCGAGGGCGTCCCACGAGCGCTGGCGCCACAGCGCTGCAAGAATCAGGGTGACGGCCGGGAAAGCGGCCCACCACCAGGCGAGCCCCGGCGTCGCGGCGTCGAGCAGCAGCCCGCCCGCGAGCCCCGCGGGCCAGGCAAGCCACCAGCGCAGCGCGCCGCTGCTGCTCACGGCGCGGCTCACGGCGCCGGTCACGCGCCGCTCGAGGATTCGACGATGCCACGCCGGATCGACCGCTTCGCGGCCCGTGCCTGCGCACCAAGAGCGTGAAGCCTGTCGTAGTCCGCGCCCGTCGCGTTCTCGCAGGCCTGCGCAATCTGGTCGAGCAGGTCGATCGTCTGCTTCGCCCAGCGCACAAAATCGCCCGCGCCTATGCCCGCCGATTCGAGCAGCACTTCGATGGGCTGGCCGCTCGACCAACCGTGCATCGTCGCTGCGAGCCCGGTGTGCGGCATCTCGGTGCGCTGCAGCCGGTGGCGGTCTGCGAGGTCGTCGAGCCGCTCCCAAATCTCGAGTACCCGGTCGTAGGCGTGCGCGAACGGTGCGCCGCCCGGCAGCCTCGCTTCGCCCTCGTCGTCGCGGCGCGGCTCATAACTGAGCACGCAGCACATCGCCGCAAGGCCCGCCGTATCGAGACCGGCAAACGCGTCTTCGCGCAGCGCTTCGGCGACGAGCAGGTCACGGTCGCCGTAGATACGGCGCAGCAGCTGCCCCCACTCGGTGACCCGCGGATCTTGCGCCCGGCCCTCGAGGTAGCCGAGCTCGGTGAGCAGTGCGACCACACGGTCGAACGTGCGCGAGATAGTGCCCGTGCGGGCGGCGATCTGGCGCCTGCCGCGCTCAAGTTTGCGGCGCAGCTTGCGTGCGCGGTCTTCCCAACGCTTTTGATCGTTACCGTTTGCCCGTGCTGCGGCCGCGTCATAGCCGCTGAGGGAGTCCTGCATGGCACGCAGTTCGCGCGCCTCCCCCACAACAGCCCGGTCGGTCTGAAACTGCGCAAACGACAGCTCGAGCGTCTCGCGCACCTTCTCGGCGCTCATGCGCTCGAGCAGGTTCACCGCCATGTTGGGGGTGGGGCGAAAGCTCGAGCGCACCGGAAACGATCTAGCGCCGGCGAGGTGCGCGAGCTCATCGAGTTCGACCGCTTCGTGCCAGACCACCACCGCGTGCCCCTCGACGTCGATACCACGGCGGCCGGCGCGGCCAGTGAGCTGCGTGTACTCCCCCGAGGTGAGCGGCACGCGGCTTTCGCCGTTGAACTTGTCAAGCCGTTCGATGACGACCGCGCGCGCGGGCATGTTAATGCCGAGGGCGAGGGTTTCTGTCGCGAACACGAGCTTCACGAGGCGACGCTGAAACAGCTCTTCAACGACGGTCTTGAACGTGGGCAAGAGACCTGCGTGGTGGGCGGCGACACCGCGCTCGAGCCCCGCGAGCCACTCGCGCACACCAAGGACGCGGCGTTCTTCGTCACTCATATCGGCGACGGCTTCGCGGGCTCGGGCGCGAATCTCGGCGCGCTCCTCGCGGTTCGTCAGCGAGATCCCCTCAAACAGGCACTGGCGCACCGCCTGGTCGCAACCGTTGCGGCTAAACACGAACACGATCGCGGGCAGCAGGCTCGTCTCGTCGAGCGCGCGCGCGATGTCTGCGCGCGAAATGCGCCGCGTGCGGCGCACGGGGGGCCTACCCCGCGAGCGGTCGCCTCGGCCGCCGCGGCCGCGCCCGGCGCCCTCGAGCTGTCTCAGCTCGGGGTTAATTTTGCCTCGGGCGGCAATTTCACCGTCGCGGCCCACAAACAGGGGTGCCAGCTGCTTGCTCGTGAGCACGTGCTGGTAGAGCGGCACGGGCCGATGCTCTGACAGGATCACATCGGTGTCACCGCGCACCGCGTGCATCCAGTCGCCAAACTCCTCGGCGTTCGACACCGTCGCAGACAGCCCCACGAGGCGTACGTGGCGCGGCAGGTGCAAGATGATCTCCTCCCAGACCGCCCCGCGAAACCTGTCGCCCAGAAAGTGCACCTCGTCGAGCACCACAAAGTCAAGGTCTGCCAGCCGGCCCGTACGCTCGCCGCTGGCAGCGGCACCGCCTTGATCGCCGCTGAAGGCCTTGGCCGCATCTACACCGTCGGCGTAGATCATGTTGCGCAGCACCTCGGTCGTCATGACCACGATGGGGGCGTCGCCGCGCAGGTTGACGTCGCCCGTGAGCAGCCCCACCTCGTCTTCGCCGTACTGCGCGCACAGCTCGTGAAACTTCTGGTTCGACAGCGCCTTGATAGGGGCGGTGTAAATAATGCGGGCGTCTCTCTCGCGGCGCGCCAGAAACACCGCGAACTCTGCGATCGTCGTCTTGCCGGATCCGGTGGGGGCGGCCACGAGTACGCTGCGGCCCTCCTCCAAGCGCGCGCAGGCTTCACGCTGAAACGCGTCGAGACCGTAGGGCAGCCGACGTTCGAACTGTTCGAGTGCGGTTTGTGCGGGCGCGAGCGGCCCTGCTACCGGTGTGTCGCTCACGCTGTGCCCTCGGTTCGTGCGTCGTGTGCCTGCTCGTCGAGGTCGTACTCGGCGAGTTCCTTGGCCGCGCGCTTATCGGCCCGGCGATCATGCAGAATCGCGATACCCGCTGCGATGAAGTACAGCAGCACCATGGGGGCGGCCAGCAAGAACATGCTCATCAGGTCGGCGGCGGGCGTTGCGATGCCCGCGAACAAGATGATGCACAAGATAGCGACGCGCCAGCTCTTCAGAATCGACTGGCCTCGCAGCACTCCGATGAAGTTGAGCAACACGAGCAGCACGGGCATGACGAAGCCGATTCCTACGGCGAGAAGCAGTTTGATCGCAAAGTCTAGGTAGTTGCGCGCGTTCAAGAAGAACGCGTCTTGATCGGGCTGAAAGCTCGCCATGAGCCGCACGATGTTGGGCAGCACCATCCACCCTGCAAAGGCGCCGCCAAGAAACAGCGGCACGGCGGCGCCCAAGAAAGCGACGCCATACAGCTTCTCGCGTCGCGTCAGGCCCGGGGCCAAGAACGCCCAGACCTGGTATAGCCACACGGGCGACGCGATCAGGATCGCAATGAACAGCGAGATTTGCACCTTCGTGTCAAAGGCCCCGGTGATATCGCCGTAAGTGATCATTGCTTCGCGGCCCTGATCGCCAAGCTTCTCGATCGGCAGACGCAGCATGTCCCACACGAAGGGCGACAGCAGCCAGCCCGCCACGAGTGCCACCGCGATCGCGATCGCCGCGATCATGAGACGCTTACGCAGTTCAACAAGGTGCTGGCCGAGGCTCATGCGCCCCTCGGAATTGCGCCCCTGGCGCGCCTTAGTTGCCATTAGTTCAGTGTATCCCAGCGACCGGGGTGGCCACTGCAGGCTGCGCGATCATGCGTCGTATGCGGCGAGGGCGCGGCTGGCCCAATCGTGCACCGCCATACGAGCACGGGGCGGCGACTCGATCACGATGCGGCCCGGCGCGATGCGCATGAGCTGCAGCGGGAGCCCGCTGTGCCACGCGTCGATGGCCACCCGAAGCCTGCCCGCAGCGCTTTCTTCAATGACACGCGGGGCAAAGCTACTCAGGGCCGTAAGCGCCTCGCTTGGCACGGTGGCGATCAGCTCGTACGTGCCGGGAGAAGCGGTGCCTGGCGCGTTCGCTGGCGTCTGCCTTTGTGTAGTCTTCTCCCCTTCACCGGCGACACCCACCTCAGACATCTGCGCGACACGAAAGCTGCGCTCAGCCTGCCTCGTGAGGCAGAAGCCCCGCAGGTACCACGCATCGCCGTCTTGGTCGAGTGCAAGCGGCTTCACCACACGCTCTGAGACGTGGCCCGCTGCGTCGCGGTAACAAAAACGAAGCGTCGCTTCGTCGCGCAGCGCCTCAACGATGAGCGCCATGCGCGGATCTTGATGGTCTTGTTCGAGGGAGAGCGATGCGGCGGGCGTACCGAGAGCCTGAGCGAGCTTGTGCGAGAGCGTACGGGCACGTTCGGCGTCGGCCGCGGGCAGAACGGGTTCGAGCGCGTGCAGCCCCGCGATGAGCGCCGCGGTTTCTGCGGGTGCGAAGCGCGGCGCCTCGTCAACCGCGATCACGCGGGTGAGCCGCGCCTCGTCGCGCTCTTCGAGGGCGTCCCAGTCAATGTCAAAGAGGTCTTCGTGTTGATATCGCTCGGTGTCGCCCGGCACGCCCGCCGTGCCAAGAAACAGCATCAGCTCGCGCACCTCGGTCGGGGTGATCCCAAACCGCTTCGCGAGCTCTGCGACAGGCACAAAGTCGCGCTCACTCAGGTAACCGACGAGCGACAGCAGCATTACGACACGGTCAGCCGCTGTCGCGGCGGGCGGCGCAGTGGATTTCGTGTGTTTGCTGGGGCTCGCGGGCTTACCCGATCGTCTCGTGCTCACTCTGCGGCCCCTTTCTGGTGTGACGCGTCGCGTTGTGGCGTCGCCCCAGGCGTTCCAGCGTGCGCCGCGGTGATAGCGCGCAGTGCGTCAACAACGAGCGTGCGCAGCTCAGGGGGCGACACGACGGCAACGTCAGGCCCGTATTCGACCAGCTGAGCGGCAAGCAGGTGTGCATCAAGATACGGCACCTCGATCATTCGGTCGCGGGCTGGTTCAACAGGTTCGCCAGGTTCACCCGGTTCAAGCGCGCCATCGTCGCAGGTGCCGTCGCAGGTGCTGTCGCGGGCGCCCTGCAGGGCGCGGAGCCGGGCTTCGGCCACAGAGTCTGCCCGCACGCGCAACTGTGCCTGCTGCTTCGCGGCCAATTCGCCCAGCTCGGTGATCATGCGGGCCGTGATCTGGGTGCTCATCTCACGCAGGTGGGCACCGATCGCTGAACGCTCACGCCGCACCGGCCCCGAGATCCGGGCCAGCAAGAAGACCCGGGCGGCATCGCGCTCAATGTCCCAGCCGAGCAGGTGCCAGCGGCCGTGGGCGCGATGCAGCGCGAGCGGGGCGACGCGACGGGGGTGCGGGGCGTCGCGCCCCGGGTTCGTATAATCGAACGACACCGTACGCCCCGCATCGATTGCGCGCTGCAGGTCGCCAGCCCCCGGCTCGATCGGGCCCAGCTTGGGGGCGACGCCCAGGTGCCGCACATCGAGGCCTGCGCCCAGCGCCTCGAGTTTCACCACGGCGTGGCGCGAACCCTCGCTCATGCTGCCCTCGCTCCACGCGATCGCGGCGAGCCGCAGCAGGGTGAGCTCGTGCGCGTCGAATTGCAAACCGGCCGGAAACTGCAGCCTGTGCTTCGAAATGCGGTAGCGCGTGAGCTGGTTATTGCCTGGCTCGAGGGGCGAGTCGCGGGTCTCGACATGAATGCCGAGGGCGCGCAGTTGCTCCTTATCGCGCTCGAACTGCCGCTCGAGCGAGGCGTTTAACCCGCCAAACTCGTAGCGGTCGGCGTAACCGTGCACCGACCGCAGCAGGTCACGTTTGGTGACGCCAGAAGGGCTCACCACGAGCGCGAGCACGAGGCTAAATAGCCGTTGCTCGCTCGGCACCCGCTCGCGCGCCGACACTGTGGGGCCGCCTAGTTGACGCCGAGAATGTCGATGACGAGCACGCGGGGCGTGCCCTCTTCGAGGTTTTCGATGACGACGACCTGCGAGCCCACCTGCTGGCCGGTGAGAGCTGCGCGGTACGTGAAGCCAGACTGCGCGATCTGCTCTTCGTTGCCCAAGCCCATGAGGCCAGTCTCCCACGTGTTGGTACGTTCCTGGCCGTCCCAGCCAACCTCGAGCAGCTGCGCGATCACGTTGTTGTCTGCCGTGACCTCGGCGCCGGTGCCCGCGATGCGCACCGCCGACGTGGTGCCCTTGGGCGCCTCGCGCGGGGGCAGCACGACGCCCGGCCGACCCTCGTCGTTCGTAACGACAGCGGGGTAGCCGTTGGGCAGTCCCTGCGTCTTGCCCTGCACAGCGAGGGGGCTCACCGACTGCACGTCAACAATGCCGACGACGCTGCCCTGGCCGCTGCCGCCCAGCTGCGCCGAAAGCTGTGCGCCCTCGGCGGGACCCAGCGCGAGCACGGCGCGGTCGCCCGCGGCGAGGCAGCGCACCGACTCGCTCAGCGGGTTCGCCTGCGCTTCGTCCACGAGCAAAAACTCGGGCGAGGCGGCCGAACCAAATGCGGGGCTCTGGTAGATCTGCTCACCGGTCGCCGAATCAAAGAACGCCATGTTGACGCCCACGAGTGACTGCTCGCCCGCCACGACCGAGCGGTCGCTCGCCTCATCGATGACGGTGCGCTGCGACGTTTCGATGGTGATGTCACCCGGTACCTGCATCGCGGGTGCAGCGTCAAAACCACCGTCAACCGTCACATTGTCGCTCAGAGCGCCCGGTTGCATACCGGGGGTGCAGTCTGGCGCTGCCTGCTGCGCGCTACAACCGGTGATCCCGGCGATGAGCAGCGCAGACACTGCGGTGGCGGGAATGACTCGACGAAGCATGGGTACCTCTCGCAGAAACCTGTGGGAACTCGGCCATCCTATCGAACCGAGGCTGTGCAACATGACGGACTACTCGCCCGCGTCGGGATTCGTGGGCAGCGCCCCCCGCTCTTCGGCAAGCTTGACCGCTTCACGCGCCTTCTTGCGCAGAATCTTGTCGCTCTTCGACCACTGCCCGATGGCCTCGGGGGTCCAGGTGGCAGTTGCTTCTGCGCCGGGAGCGAGATCGGGCAGCCAGGTGCCCATATCTGCATCTGAGAACTCGGTCTTCGATGCGCGGCGCTTGAGCTGCGGCAGCTGTGTCCCCGGCGCGAGCCTGCGCGCGGTGATGAGAAAGCCCGTGTGCGCGACCATGCGATGGTCGGGTCGCACCGCGAGTCCTTCAACGTGCCATCCACGCACCATCGTCTCTGACGATTGTGGGTGGGTAAAGAGCCCGCTGCGCCGGATCTCTTCTGCCGTGCGCGACAACTGGGTGACCGTGGCGACATAGCAAATCAGCACACCGCCGGGCGCGAGGGCGTCGGCGGCGACGTCAACACACTCCCAGGGTGCGAGCATGTCGAGCACCACGCGGTCGATGCTGCCCGGCTCACACGAGCTCGGCAGAGTTTCTTGCAGGTCACCGACCGTCACCGACCAGTTCTTCGGCGCACCGCCCAAGAAGGCGGCTGCGTTGGCGCGCGCGACGTCGGCGAATTCTTCGCGGCGTTCGAACGAGAACAGGCGGCCCGTCTCACCGATGCCGCGCAGCAGGTGCAGTGAGAGTGCCCCCGACCCGACACCCGCCTCAACCACGCGGGCGCCAGGAAAAATGTCTGCGAGCGACAGAATCTGCGCAGCGTCCTTCGGGTATACGATCGCGGCGCCGCGCGGCATCGACATCACAAAGTCAGACAACAGCGGGCGCATCGCGAGGTATTCTTCGCCCGTGTTGTTGATGAGCACCGACGCGTCGGGCTTGCCCACGATCTCCTCGTGCTTAATCATGCCCTTGTGGCTGTGAAACTCGCCGCCGGGCACGAGCGTAATCGTGTTGAGCCTGCCCTTGGGGCCGGTCAGCTGCACGCGATCACCAAACCCGAGCGGGCCGCGCAGCGCGGGAATGCCCGCTGCCGCCTCGGGTGCTGCGGGCTTCTGGGCCGCCTCGGTGTTGGGGGTCTGGTCGCTCACGCGGTTTCTCCTGTCCCGGCGGGTGCGCCGGCGTTCAAAGGGTGGGTGTCGCGAACAGCGCGATAGCGCTGCGCAAGAGTGTGGGCAGAGTGGCCGTCGAGAGTGGGCCACACTTCGTGGGCGGGCGCGGCATCGAGCGCCAGCAGGTTGGGAATACCAATCGCAACGGCGCCCGAAGCGCGCGCCGAGGTGACGCCGGGCACCGAGTCTTCAAGCGCCACGCAGGCTTCAATGGGCACACCGAGTGCGCGAGCCCCCAGGTGGTAGGGCTCGGGGTGTGGTTTCTCGAACTTCACTTCGTCGCCCGCGATGACAGCTTCAAAGGTGCCCTCGGGCAGCAGCGCGATCACGGCGTCTGCGATGGGCCGCACCGACATGGTGACGAGCGCGCTGGGGATCCCCTGCTCACGTAGACTCGCCAGCAGCTCGACGGCTCCCGGGCGCCATTCGGGCTCGCTGGCTGCGAGGCCCGCGATGACACCGCGGGTCCACTCACCGATGATCTCGTCTTCGGTCATAGCGACGCCGAGCCCCTGAAACATGCGGGCGGCGGCGCGCAGCCCCGAACCGATGAGCTGGTTACGCACCTCTTCGGTCAGTTCAAGCCCAAAGCGGTCGAGCATCTCTACCTCGACATCGAGCCACAGCGGCTCGGAGTCGATCAGGGTGCCGTCCATGTCCCACAGCACCGCGGCGGGTGCGTCGTCAATGCTTGTCTTGATCATCCGCAACAGTCTACCGACCTCGGGCCGGTATCCTGGGTGCGGCCCCACACCCGATCGTGCGGGCTGCGACACCACCAAACTTCAGGAGCCTCGAGTGACAGATACCCTTCGCCCCACCCCGCGCGTGCTGCTCGCCGCATTTCAGGGCTGGGGTGATGCGGGAGAAGCCGCCACCGACACGCTGCAGCACCTAGCGGGGCTGCTCGGCGCCGAACCGCTGCACACCATTGGGGCTTCGGGATTCATTGACTTTCAGGCGCATCGCCCCAAGCTCACCCGGGCGCCTGGCGGGGCCAGGTCGCTCGAGTGGCCCGACACCCGCTTATTTGGGCCCGTCGCCCGCCCGGCTGACGACTGGCCCGTAGCGCAGCCGGCCGAACGGCCCGTCGACACAGCAGATGAGCCCACCGCGGAGCAGCCCGAGGAACCTGCCCAGAAACCCGCCGATGACGAGCGTGTGCGCCGCATTGACGGCTCACCGGTCACCGAGGTGTACCTGCTCGCCGGTTACGAGCCCGCCTACCACTGGCAGGATTTCGCCGAAGAAATCGTTGATTTGGTCGACACCTGGGCAATCGACACCGTGATTCTCATCGGGTCAATGTACGCAGAGGCGCCGCACTCGCGTCAGATCGCCACGACTATTACGTCTGAGAACGCCAAACTGCGCGAGGCAAGCGGCGCCGAGCTTAGCGGCTACGAGGGCCCCGTCGGCATTATGACGGTGATCGAGATGGCCCTCACTGCCGCAGACGTGCCGACGATGTCACTGTGGGCCCAGGTGCCCCACTACGTGCACTCGGCGCCCTCACCCAAGGCGACCCTCGCGCTGCTCGACAAGCTTGAAGAGCTGCTCGACGTTGTGATCCCCCGCGGCGAGCTGCTCGCCCAGTCCAACGACTGGGAGTCCCACATCAACCGCATCGCCGACGGTGACGAAGAAATGTCACAGTACATTCGCACGCTCGAACGCGCGCGCGACGAGGCGCTGGCCGCCGGCACCACGGGCGACGCCATCGCGCTCGAGTTCGAGAAGCTCTTGGGCGCGGTGCCCGGCGAGATCTTTCCCGGCGCCCCGCACCCCCGCGATGCCGCGGAGGGCCCCGATCCGGCTCGAGATCGGGGCCCCGATCCGGAGCAGGATCAGGGCCCCGAGGAGGCTGGGCCGCAGCCCTCGGGGCGCTAGAGCTCTACGCCCTCGGGGCGCTAGAGCTCGACGCCCAGCAGCGCGAGCACCGCGCTTCTGATGAGCGCGGGATCATCGACCCCGCGATCGAGCGCAGCATCGAGCGTCGCGAGCATCACGGTCGTGTCGAGGTCGTTCGCGAGGGCGGCACGCAGCTGCCCCAGCACCGTCGTAGCCTGCGCCGGATCGTCTCCCGTGCGCTCTAAGCCCGCGCGCCAGGCCTCGAGCCTGCGCGTGGCGGTGTCGAGGTCACTGTCGTGCCATTCCCACTCTGCACGGTAGTGGTGCGCGAGCAGCCCCAGGCGGATCGCGGACGGGCATGCGCCGCCGTCGAGCAGCTTCGACACGAAGACAAGGTTGCCGCGCGACTTTGACATCTTGTGGCCGTGGTACCCGACGAGGCCCGCGTGGCAGTAGGCGTGCGCGAGCGGCGTGCCCGACAGCGCGGTCGCGTGCGCGGCCGTGTACTCGTGGTGCGGAAAAATGAGGTCGCTACCGCCGCCCTGCACCGTGAACGCGCCGCCGAGCGCGCCCGTCGCGATGACCGAGCACTCAATGTGCCAGCCGGGGCGGCCTGCGCCCACCGGGCTCTCCCAGCTGGGTTCGCCCGCGCGTGCCGCGCGCCACAGCAGCGGGTCGAGGCCGCCGCGCTTACCCGGCCGCTGCGGGTCGCCGCCGCGCTCGGCACTCAGCTTGAGCATCTCGGCGTAGTCGTAGGGCGCCACATCACCCAGGCGCCACTGCGACTCGCGCTCGGCGGCGGCCGAGTCGAAGTACACGTCTTCGCTGCCCGCGTGGAGGGCGTCTGCGGTGGGTACGGTGTAGGCGAGACCGCGCTCTTGCAACTCGAATACGGCCTGCGCGATCTCGTCGATGTGTTCGGTGACCGCAATGTAGTGCTCGGGAGGAATCATGCCCATGCGGTGCATGTCAGAGCGGAATAGGCCGATCTGGTCGTCGGCGAGCTGGCGCCAATCGACGCCGGTGTCGTTCGCGCGCTCGAGCAGCGGGTCGTCGATGTCGGTGATGTTTTGCGCGTAGACGGTCTCGATGCCAGCGTCGCGCCAGGCGCGCTGCATGATGTCAAATGCGAGGTACGTGAAAGCGTGGCCGAGATGTGTCGCATCGTACGGTGTGATGCCGCACACGTAGAGCAGCGCACGCCCGTCGGCAATCGCGGGGTGTTCGAGCCGGCCGGTGGCCGTGTTGAACAGCTTGGGCACGGTGCCTACGCCGGGCAGCTCGGGAATCTCGGGCGGGGTCCAGGTTCTCACAGTGCGCCTCCAGCGGTTTGAGCGATAGCCGTGCCGCCCTCGGCGGTCAGCACGCCGGTGGCGAGCAGCACGATGATGACAATGCCGAGCAGCACGCGGTACACGACAAACGGCATGAAGCTGCGCTTCGAAATGTACTTCATGAACAGCCCGATCACGACGAGGGCGATGCCGAATGCGACAACCGTGGCGATAGCAGTGAGGCCCATGGGCGTCGTGTCGGTGGGCGACTTCAAGACCTTAAACAGCTGGTAGAAACCCGAGCCAAACACGGCCGGAATCGCAAGCAAGAACGAGTAGCGGGCGGCCGCCTCGCGCTTGTAACCCATGAGCAAGCCCGCGGTGATCGTGCCACCCGAACGCGAGACGCCAGGAATGAGGGCGAGCGCCTGCGCGAAGCCGTACGCCAGACCACGCTTCCACGTCAGATCCTTAATGTCGCGCTGCTTGCGACCAACACGGTCTGCGAGCCCCAGCAGCAGGCCGAACACGATGAGCGTGATCGCGGTAAACCAGAGCGAACGCAGGGTCGTCTCGATGTGGTCTTGAAACACGAGACCGAGCACAACGATGGGCACCGTACCCACGATGATCCACCAGCCCATCAGTGCGTCGGGGTCTTTGCGCGGTAGCTTGCCCGTGAGCGACTTGAACCAGGCACCGATGATGCGGGTAATGTCGCGCCAGAAGAACACCACGACGGCGGCCTCCGTGCCCAGCTGTGTGATCGCAGTGAACGCGGCGCCCGCGTCGCCAATGCCCATGAGTTCGCTCGCGACGCGCAGGTGCGCGCTCGACGAAACCGGCAAGAACTCGGTGAGCCCCTGAATGATGCCGAGGAGGATCGCCTCGAAGATTCCCATCGTGTCCTTTCAGCGCGCTGTGCACGCGTCGCCGCCTTCGTCCAGTGTGCGCAGGCGGCGTTTGGCTGGTGTTATGGCCGCGCACCAGACTAGCCCACCCGCGGCGGGCGCACACTGAACCGCGGGGTGTTCAGCAGGCCTGCGCCCGCGAGCTGCGCGACAAAATGCCTATGAGCTGCGCGACAAAATACCTAGTAGCTGCGCAGCAAATCGACGAGCACGTCGTGGCCAAAGTCGAGCGCGTCCAAGGGCACACGCTCGTCGACCCCGTGAAACATGCCGGGAAAGTCGAGGTCGGCGGGCAGCCTGAGCGGTGCGAAACCGTAACCCGTGATCCCGAGCCGCGAGAGCGACTTGTTATCGGTGCCGCCCGAGAGCAGGTAGGGCAACACGCGCGCTTCGGGGTCGTGCCGCTTGAGGCTCGCCGTCATCGCGTCGATCAGCTCGCCTTCAAAGGGCACCTCGAGTCCGACGTCGGAGTGCACGCGCTCGATCTCAATGTCGTCGCCCACAATCTGTTGTACGCGCTCGAGAATCGTGGCCTGCTCGCCCGGCAGCGACCGCACATCCACGAGCGCCTCGGCCGTGTCGGGAATCACATTGTGTTTGTACCCCGCGGTGAGCACCGTCGGGTTGCTCGTGTTGCGCAGGCTCGCCTGAATAAATCCACCGCCCTTACCCAGGCGCAGCACGAGTGTTTCGGGGTCGACGGTCTGCGGGTCTTCACCCAGAAGCTTCGCGAGCTCATCGATGAGGTCACGCGTTGTGTTGCACAGCGCGAGCGGCCACTCGTGTCGGCCGAGCGCAGCGATCGCCTCGGCGAGCCTGGTGACGGCGTTATCGTGCCACACGCGTGAACCGTGGGCGGCCGTACCGCGGGCCCGCAGCCTGATCCAGTCGAGCGCTTTCTCACCCGTCTGAATGAGGTAGGCGCGCTGCCCCTCAACGTCGATGGAGTAGCCGCCCACCTCGCTGATCGCGGTGCCAGCGCCTGCAAACAGCTCGGGGTGGTTGTCGACGAGGTAGCTTGACCCGTAGACCCCGCCCGCCTCTTCGTCTGCGAAGAACGCGAGGATCACGTCGCGGCGGGGCCTGTCGCCCGCCCGCAAAATCTCTGCCGTCGCGGTGAGGATCATGGCGTCCATGTCTTTCATGTCGACGGCGCCGCGCCCCCACAGCATCCCGTCTTTAATGACGCCCTCGAACGGGTCGACGCTCCACCCCTCGGGGTCTGCGGGTACGACGTCGAGGTGCCCGTGCAGCACAAGCGCTGGCAGCTCGGGCTGCGCGCCCGTAACACGTGCGACGACACTCGCGCGCCCCGGCGCCGACTCAAAGATCTGTGGCTCAAGGCCCAGGTTCTCGAGGTACGCGGCGACATACTCGGCCGCGGGCCTTTCGGGGTTCGCATCGCCCTCGCCGCGGTTGGAGGTGTCGATCCGGATCAAATCGCGCGCAATGCGCGCGGTCTCTGAGAGCTTCAGCGCGCTCGTGTCTTGGCTCATGCCTCCAGCGTAGCCGGATCCGTGCCTGTTTTTGCGGCAGCTGTGGCGCAGCACGACCCCATGAACCATAATTGACACGCGATTCAATTTTGTCGCGCTGTTTACGTCAGCGATAAGAAATGAGTGTCACCGATGACCACTGCCACTTCCACCCGCTCGTTTCCCCAGACCGGCCCCGAAGAGGTGCGGCTGCGCGTCGCGGGCGGCGTGGCAACGATCGAGCTTCGAGCGACCCAGCGCCGCAATTCGTTCACGACCCACTTCATGGACTGCCTACTTGAGGCCGTTGAAGCTGCGACGGGTGAGACGTCGGTGCGGGTGCTCATCGTCACCGGCGGCGATACCGTGTTTAGCGTGGGTGGCGACCTGCCCGAGTTTGCGGCGGGCGAGTTTGCCCCGGCCCACCTGAGCATCGAGGAGTCTGCCGCGGTGCTGAGACGGCACGCCCGCGTTTCGGAGCTGCTGCGCGGCAGCAGCCAGGTGTCCATCGCGGCCATCGCGGGCCCGTGCGCTGGGGCAGGGCTGTCGTTGGCCGCTGCCTGCGACCTGCGCGTCGCCGCGACTTCGGCCGTCTTTCGCACCGCCTTTCTTGACGCCGCGCTCGCGAGCGATTTTGGCGGGTTGTGGCTACTCACCGAGCTTCTGGGCGAGGCACGCGCGAAGTCCCTGTTTTTGCTCAACCCGAAAGTATCGGCCGAAGAAGCTCACGCGATAGGGCTGGTGTCACACGTGGTCTCCCCCGATGAGCTCGAGAGCCACACCGCAACGCTCGCAGCCTCACTGGCGTCGAAAGCACCGCTGGCGCTCGGCACGCTGAAACGCTTGACGATGCAGCGCGATCCCGATTTCTCGCGTGCCCTCGACCGCGAGTCACTCGCACAAAAGCGTTGCGCATATTCGGCCGATGCCCGGGAAGCGGCCGCCGCATTCGTCGAACGGCGCACACCTCGCTTCAGCGGCCGTTGAGCCGACGCGCGATCAAAAATAGTCGCGCCACGACGCGTGTTCTGCGCTACAATTTTTAATTGACCAACCAATCAGTTATGGGAGGTTGGACGCGTTCATCACTGATCAAGGAGGATCTATGACTTTCAATACGCGCTTCACCGAGACCTTTGGCATCGAGCACCCGATTGTGTGCGGCGGCATGACGGCCGTTGGCCGGGCTCCCCTCATCGCGGCCGTCGCAAATGCCGGTGCGCTGGGTTTTCTGTCTGCGCTCACGCAGCCCACACCAGAGGAGCTGACTCGCGAGATCGCGCGTACGCGTGACCTCACCGACAAGCCGTTCGGCGTGAACCTGACGATGCTACCGACGATCAACCCTGTCCCCTACGACGAGTACGCCGACGCGATCGTGCAGGCCGGAGTGCCGTTCGTCGAGACCGCTGGCAACAACCCCGAGCCTTTCCTCCCGGGGTTCAAGGCCGGCGGTGTCAAGGTGATCCACAAGGCAGTCACTGTGCGCCACGCACTCAAGGCACAGTCCATTGGCGTCGATGCCGTCTCAATTGACGGCTTTGAGTGCGCGGGTCACCCGGGCGAAGACGACATCGGCGGCCTCGTGCTGATCCCAGCGGCCGCCGACCAGCTGCACATTCCCATCATCGCGTCGGGCGGCATCGCCGATGCGCGCGGCCTCATCGCCGCACTCGCGCTCGGCGCCGACGCCGTCAACATGGGCACGCGTTTTGTGGCGACGGTAGAGTCTCCCGTGCACGAGAACATCAAGCAGCAGATCGTCGCAAACTCCGAGCGCTCGACCAACGTCGTGTTTCGTAAGTTCCGCAACTCGGCACGCGTGGCCAAGAACGCCGTCACCGACGAAATTATCGAGATTGAACAGCAAGATGGCACGACCTTCGCAGACATCGCGCACCTCGCTTCGGGAGCCCGGGGTCGCGAGCGCGCACTGCAAAACGGCGAGGTCGACGGCGGCGTCTGGTGGGCAGGCCAGACGCAGGGGCTCATCGGCGACGTGCCCACCACCGCCGAGCTGATAGAACGAATCGTACGCGAGGGCAGCGACATCGTACGCGACCGCCTGTCGTCGCTGCTTACCGTCTCGCAGCCGGCGTAGCGCAGCACCCAGCACACGCGAGGGGCGGTGCAGAGAATGTGTTCTCTGCACCGCCCCTCGCGTATTCTCGGCGCTAGTTGACCGGTGAGATTGGCGCACCCTGACTCGCGACGTGAGGCGTCCAGACATCGTGCGGCCAAAAGTGGGTGTTATCGGTCCTGATAACACCCACTTTTGGCCGCACGCCCACCCTCTCAACCGCAGACGCGGGCATGCGTTTCTCGCCCCGGGCGCGCGAGCACGGCGGAGTCCGAGGACCCCGCCGTGCTTACGTCCCATCCGCCGCTTCAAGTGCGGCGGATGCCCGGTGTCAGATCTGTGTCGACGATGTCGGCATAGAGAGCTACCGGGCGATGACTCATCGCGCGCTATCGCCGGTTTCTGGTACCAGGCGACTGTCTGCGGTCGCCCAGGTCATGAAGGCCTGCTCACCCTCGAGCGGTGCCTGGGTCGCGTGCGACAGCGGGAACCGGGCGACGATCGACTGACCCGACGCCGCGCGACCGTACACGACGACGTCGCTGCCCAGGTACACGCAGTTGTAGATCTTCACCGCAATCGAGTTGACACCGCCGCTCTCATACGCCACGCGCACGTGCTCGGGGCGCACCATCAGCAGGTCACCCGCACCCGCTGGGAGGTCAAACCGGTGCCCGTTCTCCTCCTCGAATCCACTACCTGCAGGCCGTCCCTTGAAGAGGTTCGACTCACCGATGAACTCGGCAACGTAGCGCGTTTGGGGGCTGTCATACAGTTCCTTCGGCGTACCGAGCTGCTCGATCCGGCCGTGCTTCAAGAGCGCGATGCGGTCTGACATTGTGAGCGCCTCGTGCTGATCGTGCGTCACGAAGATGAACGTGATGCCGAGCTCCTGGTGAATACGCCGAATCTCGAGCTGCATTTCTTCGCGCAGGAGCTTATCGAGCGCACCGAGCGGTTCGTCCATGAGTAGCACGCGCGGCTCAAACACGATTCCACGCGCGAGCGCGACGCGCTGCTGCTGGCCACCAGAAAGCTGATCGGGTTTGCGGTCGGCGAGGTGGCTCATCTGAATCATGCTGAGCACATCGTCGACACGCCGCTTCACCTCGTCCTTGGGGCGCCGCTGGCGGCGCAACCCAAACGCGACGTTCTCCCACACGTTCATGTGCGGAAACAGCGCGTAGTGCTGAAACACCATGCCGAGGCCCCGGCGGTGCGGCGGCTTGCGCGTAATGTCTTCGCCATCGACCTCGAGCCGGCCACCATCGGCCCGCGTGAAGCCAGACACAATATTCAGCAGCGTCGACTTACCCGAGCCGCTCGCGCCCAACAGGGTAATGAACTCACCAGCGTTAATATCGAGGCTCACACCGTCGAGCACCGTGAGGTTGCCGTAGGTCTTGCGCACATCAGACACCCGGATCGCGGCGCCGGTGTGCTGGTCAAGGGTTGAAATCTGTTCGGTGTACGTGAGTTGGCTCGTCATGCCAGATCCTCCTGGAGTGAAAAATTGCGCTTGTTACGTCGTCGCTCCCCGGCGCTCGAGAACAACTTGATGACTCCCTGGCCCGCGAACACCGCAAGAATCACCACGAGAGAGATGGTCGAGATGGCGGCGATCGTTGGATCGATCTGCACGCGAATGCCCGACCACATTTTGACGGGCAGCGTGGTCACATCGGGGCCCGAAAGGAAGATAGCGACCACGACCTCGTCCCAGCTTGTAATGAACGCGAAAAGCGCGCCCGCGAGCATGCCCGGAAGAATGAGCGGCAGTGTGATGCGAAAGAACGTGCCGATGGGGCTCGCTCCCAGGTTCATCGCGGCCATCTCTAGACGTCGGTCAACGCTGCTGAGCGAGGCCACCACGTTAATGAGCACGTAGGGCACTCCCAGTGCGGTGTGCACGAGCACGAAGCCAAGCGTGGTTTGTGTGAGCCCCAGCCCCAAAAAGGTGATGTACACGGCCAGACCGACGATCACAAACGGTACGATCATCGGCGCGAGCAACACGGCCATAATGGCGCCACGAAACGGAAACTGACCGCGCACGAGTGCGAGTGCTGCGAGTGTGCCCAGCACGACCGACAGCAGAGCCGACAGCAGACCGATCACGAGGCTATTGCCGAGCGAGCTCATCCATGCCGCGTCAGTGAAGAAGTTTTCGTACCACTGCGTCGTAAAGCCCTCTGGTGGAAATGACAGGTACGGGCTCTCAGACCACGACATGGGAATGATGACGAGCACGGGCATCAACAGGTAAATCGCAATACCGACCGCCAGCAGCCCCAGAAAGGCGCGAGTAATTACTTTCGTGATCATGATCGCCTCATCAATGCTTTCTCAAAGTTCAAGAACTTGCCCGCCAACCCCAACAACAGCAGCGTGATCGCGAGCAGCATCGTTGCAAGGGCCGCAGCAAAGCCGTACCTCAGCACAGCCGACACCTGCTGCACAATGAGCTCACCGATCATCGTGTTCTTGGGCCCACCGAGGAGTGCGGGGGTGATGTAGTAGCCGAGCGCTTGGATGAACGTGAGCAGTAATCCCGCGGCGACGCCAGGCACGCTCAGTGGTACAAAGATGCGCCAGAACGCCCCCGCGGGCCGGGCTCCCAGGTTTTGGGCCGCCAGTCCCAATCGTTTGTCGATGCCAGACATCGTGGCGTACATGGGCAGCACCGCAAAGGGTAGCGACACCTGCACCATGCCAAAGATCACGCCCGAGAAGGTACGCAGCATCGTGATCGGCTCATCAATCGCGCCCACTTCGGTGAGCATCGTGTTAATCACGCCCGTGTCGCGCAGCAGCACGATCAGCGCAAAGCTGCGCACCAGCACGCTCGTCCAGAACGGAATCAGCATGATGACCATCATGAGCGTGCGCCAAAACGGTGACACGAGCGTCATGAGGTACGCGTATGGGTACGCCAGCAGCAGCGTCACGAGCGTCACGAGCGTGGCCACGTAGAAGGTGTTGAAAATCACCTTCATGTAGAGCGGCTCGGCAAACACGGCGCGATAGTTTTCAAGGCCCAGCTCGGGGTCGGTAAAACTCTTCACGAGCATTGCCACGAGCGGAATCAAGAACACCACTACGAGAAAGATGAGCAGCGGCAGAACGAGCGCGCCCCACCCATCTATCGCAAAGTATCGGCGCAGCTTTGACTTGGGGGCGGCGGGGCCGGGAGCCGCGGCCCCGGCGGCGGCTCCCGATTCTTCGGTCTCGACCGAGACGCTGCCAGCGGTGACTGTGCTACTCACTCTGACATCCAAACGTTCATGCGCTCGGTGACGTCGGGATAGTTCTCGGCCCAGTATCCGTAATCGATCGTGGCCGACATCTTCGCGCTGTTGTCTGCGCTGTTTGCTAGCTCCTTCTGTTCGTCAGCGCTCAGCTGCTCAAGCGCTGCGGGTGTGACGGGACCGTAGCCCGTCTGACGCGAGTACGAGGCCTGTGCCTCGGGGTTCGAAAGCACCCAGACCATCCAGTCTTCGGCGAGGTCTTTGTTCGGGTAGCCGGCGGGGATCACGATCTGCTCGTAGGTGCCCAGCGCGTCGGCGTACTCGTTAGCGACCGGTTCGCCCTCGCTCTGCGCCTTAAAGATGCGGCCGTTCCACGCCTGCACGAGCGGCGCTTCGCCGCTCGCTACCAGCTGGGTCTGCTGGTCACCCGTGTCGTACCACACGATGTGATCCTTGATCGTGTCGAGCTTCGCAAATGCGCGGTCGAGATCGAGCGGGTAGAGATCTGCCGGGGCCACCCCGTCTGCGAGCAGGGCCGCTTCGAAAATGCCCCCCGTCGCGTACTTCCAGAACCCGCGCTTGCCCGGAAACTTCTCAACGTCAAAGAACTCTGCCCAGCTGGTCGGGTGGGCATCGGGGAATTTATCGGTGTTGTACCCGATCGTGAAGCCATACATCAGGATCGGAATACCGCAGTCGCTCATATACTGCGGGTCAACGCCGTTGTCTTTGGCCGCCTGCTTCACATCGTCGCTGAGCTTTTCGATCGTTCCATCAGCACAGGCCGTGTCGGTGAAGTTCGGCTCCACCTCGACCGTGCCCCAGGTGACCTTGCCAGCCTTCACCATGGCGTCAAGCTTGGCGTAGTCGGTGGGCTGATCCTCCTTCATCGTCACTCCAGCCTCTTCGGCCCAGGGCTTATAGAAGGACTCGAGCGCGACGCGCTGCGTCTCACCTCCCCAGTCCACCATGGTGAGGGTTTTATCGGAGTCACCCTCAGCGCCCCCGGCACACCCCGAAAGCACAAGCGCCGCGCTGGTAAGCCCCACGGCAGCTACGACAAGTTTCTTATTCATGAACGTCCTCCTTGACGTCACTTCATTAACTGAGTAGCCAGTCAATACTGACCACTATGTCAGGCACATCCCGTATTGGCAACAGTGACTTGCTACAGCGACATCCAAACGTTCATGCGCTCGTTGACCTCTGCGTAGTGTTCTGCCCAGTAGCCGTAATCAATGAGGGCCGACATCTTCTTACTGTTCTCAGCACTGTTCGACATTTCGGCCTGCTCAGCCTCGCTCAGCAGGTCAAACGTGGCCGGCGACACCGGGCCATAGCTGCTGCGCTTGGAGTACTCGGCCTGTGCCTCCGGATGCGAGAGCACCCAGACCATCCACTCCTCGGCGAGCTCGGTCTCTGCGTAGCCCCGAGGAATAACCATCTGCTCGTAGGTGCCCAGGTTCTCGCCGTACTCATTGGCCACGGGCTGCCCCGATTGCTGAGCCTGAAAGATGCGTCCGTTCCAGGCTTGCACGAGCGGGGCCTCACCGCTGGCCACCAACTGGGTCTGCTGGTCGCCCGTGTCGTACCACACGATGTCGTCCTTGATCGTGTCGAGCTTGGCAAACGCGCGGTCGAGGTCGAGCGGATACAGGTCGCCAGGCTCCACCCCGTCAGCGATCAGCGCCGCCTCAAAGATGCCCCCGGTCGGGTACTTCCAGAATCCCCGTTTACCGGCAAACTTGTCGGTGTCAAAGAACTCAGCCCAGGTCTCAGGGTGCCCATCAGCGAACGTGTCTGTGTTGTAGCCGATGGTGAAGGCATACTCGAGAATGGGAATCGCGCACTCCCCCATTTGAGCCGGGTCGACATCGTTGTCGATGGCAGCCTGCTTAACACTGTCACTGAGCTTCGTGAGTTTGCCCGCCGCGCACGCTGTCTCGGCGTAGTTGGGTTCCACTTCAACGATCCCCCAGCTCACCTTGCCCGCATCAACCATGGCGTCGAGCTTGGCGTAGTCGGTCGGCTGATCCTCTGCGAGCGCGATGCCCCGCTCGGCCGCAAACGGCTCAAACAGCGTCTCGGCACTGATCTGTTGCGAGACCCCGCCCCACTCAACGTGGGTGAGCGTCTGCTCGTCGGTGCCGCCAGCCGATGCCCCGCCGCCGCACCCGGTGAGTGCAAGGGCAAGCACGCCTGCACCCGAGACCATCAACACTGTGTTCTTCTTCACTTTCGTCCTCCTTGACGCATCGTGAATACCGCATGTACAGGATGTACTACATAAAAAGCCGCATGGGCACGTGCACGAGGGCAACCCCCTCGTAGGCGAGAGCCTCGTTCACCCGCGCTTCAAGCTCGTGGGCACTCGCCACGGCGAAGCCGCGCCCGCCGTAGGCGTCGGCAAGCAAGGGCCAGTTCGGCTGGGTCAGCCGCACGGCGATGGGTGGCATGTCCCGGTCCACCTCGTTTTGCTCGATTTCACCGTACCCACCGTTGTCGACACACACGACCGTGAGGTTGAGTCCCTGCTCAGAAGCGGTCTGCAACTCTGACACCGAGAACATCAGCGCACCATCACCGGTCACGCACACGACCGGCCGCTCCGGGCTTGCAAGCTTTGCGCCGATCGCCGCGGGAAGACCGTAGCCCAGCGTGGCATAGGTGGTCATATTGATGCTCTCGGCGGGGCCCGTCACGCGAAAGTGGCTCGCCATGCCGGCGTAGCAAATCTGCGACGAGTCCCCCGTGATGATCGTGCCCGGGGGCAGCGCAGCTGCGATCCGGCGCGAAACCTCGCCGATACCGGCGCCGTAGCGATCGGCCTCCGCGAGGCACTCTTTGCGCACCTGCGTAAGATCCCGCCACGGCACGCGCGCCTCGCGCGCAATGCTGGCGACGCCCGCCTCAAGCGCGGGCAGCGCGTCGCCCGCATCGCCCACTAGCAGGAGATCTGCCTGCAGGTTCACGCGCGCTTGAGCGGCATCAATGTCGATCCGGATCACGCTGCCCCCGGGCTGAAGCTCGCCCGCGGCAAACTCTCCCTCGGCCAGCTTCGTGCCCACCACCAGCAGCACATCGGCTTCATTGAGCAGCGACACCGCGGTCCCCAGCCGGAGGTCTGCGCCGATGGACAGGGCGTGCGACTCCGCAAGCACCCCCTTGCCGTTGGAGCTCGTGACCACGGGCGCTCCGAGCATCTCAGCGAGGCGTGCAAGCGACTCGCGGCCGCGCCGCGCGCCAGCCCCCGCGATAATGGCGGGGCGCTTCGCACTGCCGAGAAGCTCCGCCGCCTGCTGCAGATCAGCCTGCTGCAGGCCACCATGCACAGTCTCGGGCGTGACCGCGCGCGGCAGCAAGAGGCTTTCGTCAACATCAACGGCCTCCTCGAGCAGGTCGAGTGGCACCTCGATGTATGTGGGGCGCGGCCTGCCGGTTTGTGCGCGCGCGAAGGCCTCGTGCACCGCCTCAACAGCCTCGTGGACCGTGCTCACGCGCACCGCATGGTCGACAATCGCGGCGGCGGCGGCAAGCTGGTTCTTTGTCTCGTGCAGCATGCCGCTCGTGCTGCCCTCTCGCCCCCTGGGCACGCCGGGCGCCAAGATGAGCATGGGACGAGACTCACAATACGCGGTGCCGGCGGCCGAAAGCGCGTTGAGGAGGCCGGGCCCTGACGTGGTGAGAATGACCCCGGGCAGCCCGGTGCGCTGCGCCCAGGCATCAGCGGCGTATCCGGCGCCCTGCTCATGGCGCGAAGTCACGGCACGCATGCCGAGGCTCTCGACGGGACGGTAAAACTCAAGATTGTGCGTGCCCGGAATACCGAAGACCGTGTCGACACCGTAGCCGCGCACCGTGCGCATAATCGCCAGGCCAGTGTTGTGGGGATCGATAGTCATAGTGTTGCATTCCTTTCGTTTGCTTCCATGCGCGCTAGCCGCTCGTGCGACAGCTTGAGGGCAGCCTCCCTGGGCGTCACGCCGTCGCGGTCGGCAGCCCGCAGCACCTCGCTTGTGAGCTCGCCCAGGCGTGTATCGAGCATGGCTCGTGAGGACTCCCAGGTGCCGTCGATATCACCAAACAGCAGCCACCACCACCAGGCATTGGTGCCAGAATTGGCCACAAAGTCGGGGATCACCTCAACGTCGCGCGCGGCCAGGCAGGCCTCTGCCTCGGGGGTCACGGGCAGGTTGGCGGCTTCTACGATGATGCTCGCACGCACCTCGTCGCAGTTCTCCGCCGTCACGCAGCCCGAGATGGCCGCGGGCACCAGCAGATCGCATTCGACGCGCAGCCACTCAGCCCCAGGCAGCTCAGCGGCTCCGTCGGGTAGCCGCGTGCGATCGACAGAACCGAACTGGTCGCGGGCGGCGAGGAGCGCTTCGACGTCGAGCCCGTTCTGATCCACGATCACGCCGCCCGCGTCGACGACGCCTACAACCCGCACACCCGCACGGGCCAAGAATCGCGCCGTAGCGCCGCCCATTGACCCCAGGCCCTGTACCACCGCGCGCACCCGCTCCGGGGCGAGACCCCGCGCTTCAAGGGCGGTGAGTGCAGCGACGGTGACACCGTATCCGCCGACCATCTCGTCTTGTGAAATACCATCGACGTGCACGGCAAAGGCGCGTGCCATGCGCGTGTCGGCCACTGCGGCTTGGTCGCCCAGCAGCGCGCGCACGGGCGCCACGGAGCTGCCCCAGCCTCGGCGCTCAAAGATCTCGTCGATGTCGAGCTGGCGCACGCCCAGGTCTTCGCCCACGGCCCAGTAGCTGCGCAGGATCGGTGTCAAGCTGTCAAGAAACCGTTCGAGCACCCCCGTTGCGGCCGGGTCTCGCGGATCAAAGTTGATGCCGCCCTTCGCGCCTCCCACCGGCACGTAGGCCATGCCCTCGCGCAGGTGCACTGATTCTTTCTTCGTCATCGCCTGCGCCAGGCCTCGCACTTCGTCGAGCGTGCACCCCGCCCGCATGCGAAGCCCCCCGCTCGACACCCCGCGCAGGAGGCGGTCAATGACGACGTAGCCCACCGCGCTCGTTTCATGGTCTTGCCAGGTGATCTCCATAAAGGACGGGCGAGATTTCACGGTCGCTTGCTGCATTCGATACTCCTCTTTGAGATCGGTGATGTGGGTGCGAAACCGTCTAGATCATAACTAAATGACGGTTCAGTTAATGAGTGTGCACGACTCGCTACGTCGCGTCAAGCGAAATCTCGAGCTGGCGCACCAGGTACTCACGCACCCACTCGGTAAGCGTCACGTCAGGGATCACCTGCGGCGCGGTCAGGCGGCGAACGACGAGGCCGTTCATAAAGCTGACAAGCTGTTCGGTGGCGGCGGCCACCCCCCGCTCCCCCGGTTCGACCGCCCGCGCAAGTCCCCGGTCGCTGCAGGCCCGCACCGCCGTCGCAAACAGTTCGCGCCAGTCGTCATCACACGCCCGAATCACGCTCGCAAACTGCTCGTCGAACTGACTCGCGGCCCAGCCATCGAGCCACAGCCTCCAGCTGCGTGCCCCCGCACTCGTCGGTAGATACCAGGCCGTCAGCTTCACGAGAGCCTGAGTGGGGTGCCCGCTCTGCGCCAGAATCGCGCGGGCCGCTTCAAGATCTCGCCCCGCTTCAGATGCAAACGCGGCTGCAAGCAGTGCCTCTTTCGTGCCGAAGTGATACATCACGAGCCCTGCACTCACCGATAATTTGCGCGCCACATCAATGACGCGCACCGCCTGATGCCCGCGCTCGCCCACGAGCTCCACCGTGGCCTGCAGAATCTCATCACGCCGCGCCTCGCCACTCAATCGCTGCCTCATTGCGCCTCCACCATCCGTCTCAACAACTGAACCATTGATCAGTAACTCCAATATCGATAGCGTAAGCGCATGTCACTCAAAGCAGAGGTCGAACACACCATCACCGCTCAGCGATCAGAGTTTGTCGAGATCAGCCACCAGCTTGCCGACCACCCAGAGCTGGGAATGGAGGAGGTAGGCGCCGCAAACTTGCTCGCCACCTCACTCGAACAGCAGCAGGGGGTGAGCGTGCAGCGTGCGCTAGCCGGGGTACCCACCGCGCTGCGTGCGACCGCGGGCTCGGGCGACCTCGTCATTACGCTGTGCGCCGAGTATGACGCGCTGCCCGGGATTGGCCACGGGTGCGGGCACAATCTCATCGCCGCTACAGCCTACGGCGCGTTCACCGCGCTCGCTCCCCTCGCCGATCGACTCGGCATCACCGTTCAGCTCGTAGGCACTCCGGGCGAAGAAAACGCGGGCGGCAAAATCATGCTGCTCGAACGGGGAGCGTTCGCAGGCACTCACGCGGCGCTCATGCTGCACCCCGGCCCGCGCAACTACGGCTCGATGACGCCGCTCGCCTCAACCGATATCTCGGTGAGCTTCACCGGCGCGCCAGCGCACGCTTCGTATGCGCCGCACCTCGGGCGCAACGCGCTCGACGCACTCACGGTCATGATGACGGCCGTAGGGCTCGCCAGGCAGCAGCTCGAACCCTGGCAGCAGATTCACGGGGTACCCGTATCTCCCTTTGGCGCCGCGAATGTCATTCCGGCCGCCGCTGAGTCTTCTTGGATGGTGCGCGCCGCGACCCTCGAGAGCATGCACAGGGCCGTCTCCACGCTCGAGCGGTGCGCGCGAGCTGGCGCGATTGCCGCGAACTGCGAGTTCGAGTTCTCGGTGAACCCGGTCGCCTACGCCGAACTCGAGGCCGATGCCGATCTCCTGGAGTTCTATCAGCGCAGCGCCACCACCGTCGGCGTGGCAGGTCCGCTCTTCGAGCCCCGTGGTGGCTCGACCGATATGGGCAACCTGTCACTCCATGTACCCGCGATTCATCCCATGCTGCAGCTGGGAGACGGGAGCGCCGGGATCCACACCCGCGAGTTTGCGCAGGCGGCCCGCGGCAGCGCCGGAGACGACTTTGTGGTGGCGGGCGCCACCCTATTGAGCCACGTCGTCATTGATGCCGCGCAGCACCCCGACGTGCGCGCGCGACTACTGCGACAAGACCGCAACACTCAGCCCTGGAGCTAGTGGCGCAGCGAAGCGGTGTGGGGAGCGTACGCCGCTCCCCACACCGCTTCGCTGTTACGCGTTATGACTACGCGTGGCGTGTATTACTGTGCCATCCACACGTTGAACCGCTCAGTCACCGGGCCATAGTTGTCGGCCCAGTAGCCGTAGTCCATGGTCGCAGCCGCCTGGGAATTGACGGCCTCGCTGCCCGCGAGCTCGGCCTGCACGTCCTCAGGAACGAACTCGAGCGCCAGCGGTGAAGCGGGCCCGTAGCCCGACTCGACCGCCTGGTTGCCCTGCGCCTCGGGGTTCGACAAGAACCACACCATCCATTCCTCGGCAAGCTCGGTGTTGGGGTAGCCCTTTGGAATCACCACGTGTTCATACGTGGTGAGGTTCTCACCAAACTCGTTGGCGACGGGCTGGCCGTCGGCTGCTGCCTGGGTGATGCGTCCGTTCCAGGCCTGCACGAGAGGCGCCTCACCGCTCGCCACGAGCTGCACCTGCTGGTCACCCGTGTCGTACCAGACGATGTCGTCTTTAATGGTGTCGAGTTTTGCAAATGCGCGGTCAAGGTCGAGCGGGTACAGGTCGGCCGGAGCCACCCCGTCGGCAAGCAGCGCCGCTTCAAAAATGCCGCCGGTGGCGTACTTCCAGAACCCTCGCTTACCGGGGAACTTCTCGGTGTCAAAGAACTCTGCCCACGTGGTGGGGTGAGCGTCGGCAAACTTGTCGGTGTTATACGCGATCGTGAAGGCGTACTGCAGAATCGGAATTCCACACTCGCTCAAGAACTCGTCACTCACCTCCGCCTCTTTCGCGGCGTCAAACACGGCGTCGCTCAGCTTGGTGAGGGTGCCCGCCTCACAGGCGGTGTCGGTGTAGTTGGGCTCGGTTTCAACGATGCCCCACGAGACCTTGCCAGCCTCGACCATTGCGTCGATCTTGGCATAGTCCGTGGGTGAGTCCTGGCGAATCGTCACCCCGTTCTCTTGCGCCCACGGCTCGATCACGGTGCTCACGTGAGCATCTTGCGCCCCACCGCCCCACATTGTCACCGCGAGGGACTTTTCGTCGTTGCCGCCGCCACCTCCGCCCGCGCATCCGGTCAGGGCCAGCCCCGCGATCGCTACGGCGGCGACCGCGCCCCGCGCCTTCTGAGATGTAAACATTGAGCGTCCTCCTCGACGTCTATTACGTTCTATCCGTGAAATTCCTACCACTTTAGTGATCCGGCACTTCAATAATGAGCGCGTCTCCCTGACCACCGCCCCCGCACAGGGCTGCCGCCCCGATACCGCCGCCGCGGCGGCGAAGTTCGTAGGCGAGCGAGAGCACGATGCGCGCTCCGCTCATGCCCAGGGGGTGGCCGAGCGCGATCGCACCGCCGTTCGGATTCACACGATCGAGGTCGACTCCGAGTTCACGCGCAGACAGCAGCGCAACACCCGCGAACGCCTCGTTCAGCTCGAACAGGTCGAGCTGCCCGACATCGATGCCCGACGTCTCGCACGCGCGCTCGATCGCGCGCGCGGGCTGCAGCAGCAGTGACGTGTCGGGGCCAGCGACCGCCGCACTCGCCCGCACGCGTGCAAGCCACTTGAGGCCGCGCCGCTCAGCCTCAGACCGCGACATGAGCACAAGCGCACAGCCGCCGTCAGACAGCTGTGAGGACGAACCGGCCGTGATGATGCCGTCTTGCGCAAATGCTGGCCGAAGACGAGCAAGCCCCTCGGCGGTCGTATCGTCACGAATACCCTCGTCGTGCTCCACGACGCTGGTGCCGCGTCGTCCCACGATTTCATAGGGCGCGATCTCTTCGGCGAATGTGCCTGCGTCTCGGGCACGCGCGGCACGCGCATGCGACCGAGCCGCGAACTCGTCGAGCTCTTCGCGCCTCAACCCAAAGGGCTCTTGATGCTGTTCGGTGGCAGCGCCCATCGTGCAGTGGTCAATCGCGCAGAATAGGGCGTCCCTGTTGAGCGTGTCTTCTAGCGCGCCGTCACCGTACGCAAAGCCTGCACGCGCGCCACGCACGACGTGCGGTGCACCCGTCATCGACTCGAACCCGCCGGCCACCGCGACAGCGCGCTCACCGAGCCTAATTGCGCGATCGAGCACCGATACGGTGGCGAGCCCCGAGGGACACAATCGGTTGAGCGTGGTGGCTGAGGCGCCCAAACCAATTCCGGCGGCCAGCGCAGCCTGCCGGGCCGGGTTCGGGCCGAGCCCGGCCTGAATCACATTGCCCAGCAGCACCTCTTCAACGTCGCCCGCAGAAACGTGCGCGCGAGAGAGCGCCGCGCGTATGGCGTGAGCGCCGAGGTCGGGGGCGGCAATCTTGCCGAGGGCACCGCTTAATCGACCGACCGGGGTGCGCGCGCCCTCGACGATA
The DNA here is from genome assembly GCF_054456635.2 of Leucobacter faecis. Classification (NCBI taxonomy): domain Bacteria; kingdom Bacillati; phylum Actinomycetota; class Actinomycetes; order Micrococcales; family Microbacteriaceae; genus Leucobacter; species Leucobacter faecis. Next base: position 19,911 of record NZ_JBTJEP020000004.1, on the reverse strand, counting down.
ACGGTTTCTTCCATGTGGGACTCCTGTCTCAGCGCCGAAACGGCGGGGTATTACGCGGGATCGGGGCGGGGCGACTGGTGCCGCTCCCGCCCCGAATGCACTACAGGTTGCGCGAGATCACGAGGCGCATAATGTCTGAGGTGCCCTCCTCGATCTCTTCAAGTTTCGCGTCGCGCATCCACTGCTCAACCGGGAACTCGCGCGAGTAGCCCCAACCGCCCAGCGTCTGCACCGCAGCCCAGGTGCTGTACGCCGCGGTTTCTGAGGCCTGCAGCTTTGCCATCGCGGCCTCACGCGCGATCGGCTTGCCCTGGTCGAACATCTTGGCGGCGCGCAGCGTCTGCAGCCAGGCGGCGTCGATGCGGGTCGCCATATCAGCAAGTCGAAACGCGACGGCCTGGTGCTCGATGATGGGCTTGCCGAACTGCACGCGCTCACGCGCGTAGTTCAGCGCGTACTCGTAGGCCGCGCGCGCGCAGCCCGTGGCGGCGGCGGCGAGCACGATACGCGAGGCATCAAACGTCTTCATGAGGCCAAAGAAGCCCTGCCCTTCTTCACCCAGGCGGTTCTCCTCGGGCACGAACACGTCGTCGAAGAACAGTTCGCGGCAACGAATCGCGCGCTGCCCCATCTTCTTCATGGGTTCGCCCATCGTGAAGCCGGGGGCGTCCTTCTTGACGAGAAACGCACTAACCCCGCGCGAGCGCTCGTTCGGATCGGTCTTCGCGAACACCACGTACTGGTCGGCGTAGCCCGAGTTCGAGATCCAGGCTTTCTGGCCGCGCAGCAGGTACCCGCCCTCGGTGCGCACGGCCTGGGTGACGATCCCCGCCGCGTCTGATCCGGATCCAGGTTCGGTGGTGGCGAGAGCAGTGAGCACCGGGTTCTCGCCTGTGAGCGGGCGCAGCCACTTCTCCTTCTGCTCGGGGGTGCCCAGCACGAGTAGTGGATCGGCGAAGAAGCCGTTGGAGCACAGAAAGTTGCCGATGCCCAGGTCGCCCCAGCACAGCTGCTCTTGCACGAGGCACTGAGTGAACAGATCAGTAAACCCGCCACCACCGAACTCCTCGGGAATCATGAAGTCGGTGATGCCCACCTTTGCGGCTTCTTGGAACAGGTCGAGCGGCGAACCGTCGTCGGCCTCGTCGACTTCGCGGCCGCGGGGACGCACCTGCTCGGCCGCAAAGTCGCGGCAGAGCTCGACGATTGCCTCCTGCTCGTCGGTGAGCTGCCAGATGCTGCGGGTGCTTTCCAAAAGATCCATCGGTGGTTCCTTTCGGGGTTTCGACGAGCGCGAGGTTGCGCTGGCCGGTGATTGATGAAGTGGTGATACGTGCAGGTAAGTCTGAGTTATTCGGCGAGGCAGTCGACGATGATCGCCGAGTCTGGCCCCACGCGCACCGGGTTGAGTTCGATTTCGCCTACCGCCGGGCTTGCGGCCAATACGTGGCTCAGGTCAGAGACCACGCGGGCCAATGCGTCGCGGTCAAGTGCGGGCCGGCCGCGCCAGGGTGCAAGCAGTTTGGCGCTGCGCAGCTCGTCGATCATGCCGTGGGCTGTTTCGAGCGAGACCGGCGCGAGCTCGACGCGCAGGTCTTCCCACACCTCGGTCTCGGTGCCGCCATAGCCCACAGAGATCACGGACCCAAAGGCCTGATCGCGACGTGCGGCGACGATGAACTCGGCGACGTGTTCACGAGTGTCTTGCGCTTCGATCGTGTATGCGCCGTCGCCGATTCGAGCGTGCATGCTCTCGAACGCCGCTGCGGTGGCCTCGGGACCCGTGAGTCCCAGCGCCACGCCTCCCGCCTCTGTTTTGTGAGCGAGCCACGCGGCCTTCAGCACAACTGCACCCCCCAACTCGTTCGCGGCGGCGGCCGCCTCGTGGGCGGTGCGCACCGTGCGCACAACCGGAAAGGGAAACCCCGCCGTCACAAGTGCTGCGCGTAGGTCGGCCTGACTGCCACCCGCGATTGGTGCGACCTCCTGGTGAAGCGCAGGGCGTGCAGTGGCAGGGTCTTTGATCCGGCTCGTGCGGGCCGCGAGCTCGTATGCCGCCGTGATGGCAAGCAGGGCGTCTTCGATGCGCCCGTACACCGGAACGCCGGTGTCACGCAGCTGCTCGGCCACTCGGCTGTCTGCTGCCATCGCGTGCACAACGACCGGGGCGCCCGCGATTTCGGTGAACCGTGCGGCGACGGTCGCCTCGGCTTCGTGCAGCGCCGGGGTGTCGTGACCATAACTACAGAAGTACCCCGACACGACCACCGCATCAACCTCCCCGCTTTCTGCGAGCAGTCGCGCAAGGTCGACATAGACGTTCAGGTTCGCTTCGCCCGACCCCGCGAGGTCGATCGGGTTGCGCGTCGATGCCTGCTCCGACAGCATCGCGTGCATGCGCGTGCGCAGTGCGTCGCTGAGCGGCGGCAGCTCGAGGCCGAGGTGCGACGCCTGATCGGCCGCGATCCCGCCTTGTCCGCCGCTGTCGCTGATCACCGCAATGCGCGGCCCCTCGGGCGCTTCGACACGATCAAGATACGACGCGATCTGCACCAGGTCGCTCGGTGTACTGACCCGCAGGGCGCCGGCGGCTCGGCAGGCCGCGTCGACCAAATCCATGGGCGACGTCATGGCCCCGGTGTGCGATTGGGCCAGTTGCCTACTCGCGGCGCTCTCACCCGTGGTGAGCAGCAGTACACGCACGCCAGCGGCGGCTGCCTCGCGTACGGCCGCAAACAGCTCCCCCGCTCCCGCGAAGTCTTCGAGGTAGAGACCGATCGTCTTGGTGCGCGAGTCGCCCGCAACCGATCGAATGACCTCGGTGGCGTGCACGTCTGTTTGGTTACCCAGCGATACAAAGCGCGAGATCCCCACGCCGGCACGCACACCGAGCGCGGCGATCTCGCTCCCGAGCTGCCCACTCTGGGAGATGATCGCGAGCGACCCCGGGCGCATGCTGCCCCACATCAGCTGCAGCTCGCCCTCGGCTGAATAGATCCCGAGACTGTTCGGGCCGATCATGCGCGCGCCGTACTCGCTGAGCAGCTGGGCCGCGGCGGCTTCGTCGTGCATCTGCGCGGCCACCACCAAAAATGCACGCACTCCCTTGCTGAGGGCATCGCGCATCACCTCGAGCACCAGGTGCCCTGGCACCGCAATGGCGAGCAGCTCTGGCACCTCGGGGAGACTGTCGAGCGATGGGTAACTCTGCATCCCTGCGATCTCACCCCCGGCGCTGTTGATCAGGTACACGCGCCGGCGTGTGCGCCCAATCCCGGCCCCCATCGCGAGCCAGTGCCCCCACTTGGCGGGGTTTGAGGACGCCCCAATGACCGCCACCGAAGCCGGGTCATGAAATGCGTTCAAGTCGTGTGTTACCCGAGGGTTCACGTGCTGAAAGTCTTGCGCGGAAAGCAACATCTTCGTCCTTATTCCGTGGCGTCATTGCCATTAATTGATTCACCAGTTAATTTACGGGATACGGGTTAGCCCGTCAAGGATTGTCTTCAAATATCGTGGGCGATTATTGAAACACGGCTCACTTGCCGCCGGCGCGCAACAGGTCGCGCACAAACTCGGCGCACAGCCGCTGCATCTTATCGACCGTAATCACGGTCGATCCCAGCAGCGCCTGCACGGCAAGACCGTCGAGCATGGCAATGAGCTTGTTCACCGCCGACGCCGGATCAGGGCTCATAAACACCCCCTGCTCAACACCCTCGTCAATCAAGCCACCAATGAGCCTGCGCCATTCGTCGTATGCCGCGTCGTTGACGCGCCGCAGCTGCTCGTCTTGAAGCGCCCCCACCCACAGCTCAAGCCATACGTGCCACGACTCGCTCGTGACATCGTCTTTAGGCACATAGGTGTCGAGCAGGAGCTGCAGTTTTTCATCAACGGGTAGTTTTTGCGCCAGCAGTGAGGCGCGCCGCTCAACTGAGCTTGCAAAATTATCTTCGAACGTCTCTCGAATAAGGTCGTCTTTGCTCGCAAAGTAATAGTGCACGATCCCCGGCGATACTTTTGCTTCGCGCGCAACATCTGCGACCCGCAACATGGCGACACCACGCTGCACCATGACGCGACGCGTCGCGGCCATTATTTGAGCTCGCCGCTCATCTTCAACACTCGGGCGTACCATCGCGGCACTTCCTCTCAAAACTGTTGCGGAAATTGAGTTTCATCGTAGTGCCTGCGTGATTCCTCTTACGCACAGGCCTTGACCCGATGCACTACAGCAGCCCCAAAACTTCTTCTGCGGCACGCCTACCCGAAGAGACCGCGCCGTCGATGTATCCGTTCCACCTGCTCGCGGTTTCAGTGCCCGCCCAGTGAATCGCTCCGGTCGCGGCACGCCACCCCGCTTGGCCATGCTCCACCCAGGCACCGGGGGTCGGGTTCGCGGCGTAGGCGCCACCGATAAACGGCTCGACCGCCCAGTCCTTCTCGACGTAATCAACGCATGCGCGCGCATCGCTGCCGAAGAGCTCTACGAGCTTTGCGAGCACTTCTTCGCGGCGATCAGGCGCGGGGAGTGCCCGCCACCGCGCAATCTTGTCGGCGTAGATAAAGCACACCAGCACCCCGCGGCGCGCATCGTGGGGCGAGTTATCAAACACAAAGCCGAGCGCGCTGTCATCGTAAATCGTGGCCTCTCCGCTCAGGTCGCGTGAGCGCCAAAATGGGGTGTCGTAGCTCACGTGAATCTTGATCACGTCACCCATCGGCGATTTGGCCAACCACCGACGGCGCGGGACCGGCAACTCGGGCCGAAACACTATCTGCGCCGTGGCGGGCGGCGGTGTCGCTACGATCACGCGCGCGGCATGCACGGTGAGTGTGCCTGTTTCTACCGTCACACCCTGCTCGGTCTGCGTCACTGCGCGCACCGGCTGATTGAGGTGCACCCGTGGCCCGAGCACACTGGCAATATCAAGTGCGATCGACTGCGCTCCGCGCTCAAAGCGCGTCTCCTGTGCACACCCCTCAGCTTCCATGAGCTGTTCAAACCCACCCGCCGACGCGATATAGAACAAGAAGTGCAGCAGCGAGATGTCGCGCGGCTCTACCGTCCAGACGCTCTGCACCGCGAGGCGAAATCTCAGGCGGGCGTCTGCGCTCGGCACGGTGCGCTCGAGAAAGGAGTGCACCGTCTCACTATCCATTGCCTCTGCGCCCGGCGTCAGGGCCGGATCATCAAGATTGACCGCGAGCGCTAGGCGATCGATGTGCTCCATCGCCGCCAAGTACTCGGGCATTCCCGGCGCTCCATCGGGCCCTGCGACCTGAAAGTGCCGCTGCACGCCGTCGCGCCAGAGCTCAATGTTGTGACCAGCCAGGTACGTTGGAAACGTGGGCGCACCGAAGCGCTTCACCAGCGCATAAAAATCATGCTGGGTGGGGCCAATCCACTGACCGCCGTGATCTATCACCACACCCGCGTCGTCTATGGCAGACAGCGTACGACCACCCACCCGCGCACCAGCTTCGAGCACTAACACTTCTACCCCGCGGTCATGCAAAGCCAGGGCAGCCGATAGGCCGGCATAGCCAGCACCCACCACGACCACTGCCGTTTCAACGTGACAACCCATCGCTGCGCTTCCTTGCGAGTCCATATTCCTCAGCATAATGGGTTAACTGGTCAGTCAGTCAAGAACAATTTTCACTTGACAACACCCGTCCATTCCTCCATGCTCTCGTATTGATTGGTTCACCAATCAGAAATCGAGGTCAATGTGGACAACGAACACGCGAGTGACGAGCTCGAAGCCGAGCTTGAGCGCCGTTTGGCGCGCATGGAATCACCCGGCTGCGGCGGAATGGTGCAATCAAACCTGCCCTGGAAGGACTTCCTGATTGCCGCCGGAGGCTTGGTACTCGCATCAGCCGCACTGCTGTGGTGGGCGTTCTGATGGTCGACAAGATCTACACCGAAAGCCTGCCGGCTACTCGCGTACCAGAGGACGCAAGCCTCAACGAGCTACCGTTGCTGCCTCGCGAACGCATCTGGGGATTTTGGAACTTTACGACCGTCAATGTCGGCTTGGCGATCGCTACGTGGGCATTCTTGCAGGGCGCAACGGTGGCGTACTATGTGGGCGCGGTCGAGGCGATTGTGAGCGTGTTCGTGGGGTATGGCGTAGCCGTTCTACTCGTTGCGCTTTCGCCCGTGCTGTCATCGGCAAAGTACGGCGTAGAACAGTTTGTCATGCTGCGCAGCATCTTCGGCCACGGTGGCGCACGCCTGGTCATGGTCACCACCTCGACTATCTTCGCCGCAGGCTGGTCTGCAATACTCGCGATCATGCTCGGCCACGGGCTCGTCAACATCATCAACACTATGTTTGGCGTATCGCTCAGCAAAACTGGCGCAGCCGTGAGCGTCCTCGCCCTCATCGCCATCATCACCTCGTGGCTCATCCTGTCGCGCGGCCCGATCTCGGTGGAGCGCGTAAGCAACGTAGTCGCCCCGCTCCTCCTCCTCATTCTCATCGCCATCACCGTCGTAGTCTTCACGCGTGTGTCTTGGGAGGAGCTCACAGCGATCCCAGCGCTAGACCCCGAATCAAACCCGCACACGAGCTTCATGCTCGCAATAGAACTCGGCGTCGCTGGTGGATTCGCTTGGTGGCCCAACATGGGCAATCTTGCCCGCCTCACCCGCAGCGCACGCAGCGCGTTCTGGCCCAACTGGATCGGCATCTTTGGCGCCTCGGTGTTTGCTGCCATCGTAGGAGTATTTGCCGCGCTCGTTCTTGAAATCACAGAGCCCACAGACTGGCTGATTCCGCTCGTCGGCACAGTGTTCGGCGTGATCGCGCTTGTCGCCATTGCGCTGGCAAACATTACCGCCATTCTGTCCCAGGGGTACGGCTCCATGCTCGCGCTACGCAGCGGAGGGGGCAAGCTTTTTCAACGAATGGCTTGGCCCATGATGGGTGTCATCATTTTGGGGCCGGCGGCCGTACTCGTCTTCTTCCCCGCGACTGTCTACGAAAACTATGGCCGCTTTCTCTCCTGGGGTGCAATCTTCGTAGCGCCACTAGCCGGAATCGGCATCGTCGATTACTTCGTACTCAGGCGCACGCGGGTGCCCATCAGAGAACTCTACAAACCCGCCCACGAGTCAGCAGTCGGCTATGTTCACGGATGGAACCCCGTCGCGTTCATCGCGCTCGGCGCCGGAGCGCTGGTGTACACCACGCTTCTGCACCCCATCACCTACGCTCCGTCGGCGCTGTTCTCGTACACGACCGCGTCAGTTCCGTCGTGCCTCACCGGCGCCCTCGTGTTCTGGATTCTCACAAAAACCATCACCCAACCCCGCGGCCGTGGCGGATACCTCATCGAGACTCCAGTCTCCACCGGCATCATCAACGCGCCGGGCCTCACCCCCGCTAACCCCTCATCAAAGGACTGAGATGAAGATCATCGTGCTTGTTAAAGAAGTCCCCGACACCTACGGGGACCGAAAACTCAGCCTCGAGACCGGCCTTGCTGAGCGAGACGCATCCGAGAAAGTACTCGACGAGATCTGCGAACGCGCCCTCGAGGTGGCACTCTCGCACGCGGATACAGCGGGCGACACAGAAATCACCGTCCTCAGTATGGGCCCCGACAGCGCCGCCGCAGCCCTGCGCAGGGCCCTATCAATGGGCGCACACGCCGCCATACACATCACCGACGACGGACTCATCGGAGCCGACCTCGGCCTCACGGCGCGAGTGCTCGCCGCCGCGATTACGCGACAGCCCTATGACCTTGTACTCACCGGTAATCTCTCAACCGACGGCGCAGGCGGTACGGTGCCGGCGATAATCGCCGAACTGCTTGCCGTACCGCTCGCGAGTGGGCTCAGTGAGATCACACTCACGGAAGACGAACTGTCGGGCGTGCGCCCCTTTGACGGAGGCACGCAACGGCTGCGGGCCACCCTGCCGGCGGTGGCGTCAGTCACCGAGGCATTTCCTGACGCACGGTTTCCAAACTTCAAGGGCATTGTCGCCGCCAAGAAGAAGCCGCTCGAGACTCTGGGCCTCAGTGATCTCGGCATCGAAGCCGAAGACTGGTCTGTGCCGCACGCCATCATGCTCAGCGTGGCCGAACGCCCCGCACGCTCAGCCGGCGTCAAGATCGTCGACGAGGGCGACGCTGGCCAAAAGATCGCCGAGTTTCTTGTCGCGAATCGCCTGAGTTAGAAAGCGCAGCATCATGATCGATCACACCCCACAGCCCATCCTCGTAGCACTTGAAACCCTTCCTTCCGGTGCGCTTTCACCGGCCGCGGCAGAGCTTCTCGGAGCTGCCGCGAACATTGGCACCCCCATCGCCCTGGTCGACACCGAACCCGCGGCCGAGCACGCCGCGGCGCTCGGCGCATCGCGGGTGTTGATCGCGGTGGATCCTGACACGAGCCGTTTTTCGGCGCACTCGGTGGACGCACTCAGCGCGGCAGCGGCGCATATCGACCCGGACGCGATTCTCGTGTCCCACTCATTGGACGGCCGCGACACTGCGGGGGGTTACGCCGCGCGCTCGGGAGCTGCGCTACTGGTCGACGCCGTGGACGTTTCACGCGACCCCCAGGGCGTGATTGCAGGGCACTCGGCGTACGGCGGCGCTTACACGCTCGAGTCTGCTCCCACGTTCGGTGCCCCCATCATTACGGTTCGCCAGGGTTCCATCGAGGCCCGAGCAAAGGCGCAGCCCCTCGTCGCCGAGCAGCTTGAGGTCTCGAGCTCGTCGAAGCGCAGCGCGGTCATCGAGTCCATCGATCTCACAGCGGCAGTGTCGTCGCGCCCCGAGCTTCGAGGCGCAAAACGGGTGGTAGCGGGTGGCCGCGGGCTCGCGTCACGCGAACAGTTCGCGCTCGTCGAGCAGCTCGCCGATAGTCTCGGCGCGGCGATCGGATCATCACGAGCCGCCGTCGATTCTGGCTTCGTGGATGCGTCTACCCAGGTGGGGCAGACAGGCGTACAAGTGTCACCACAGCTGTACATTGCGCTCGGCATCTCGGGTGCGATTCAGCATCGGGCGGGCATGCAGACGTCCAAGACAATTGTCGCGGTCAACAAAGACGCCGACGCACCCATCTTTGAGGTCGCCGACTTTGGTGTCGTCGGTGACCTGTTCACTGTCGTGCCGCAGCTGGTCGCGGCGCTCGAAGCTCGAAAGCAGTAGCTCATGGCTCAGCTCATTCAACCGCTCCGTCGCGGCCTCCCCCGTGTCGTGGGCGGCGCCCCCTGGCCCATCTTCGAGGGTGAGCTAGTCGAGGGCGAGGTAGTCGAAGGCTCGGTAATCGAAAGCTCGGTAATCGAAGGCTCGGTAGTCCAAGGCCCGCAGGCACCGGCTCCCCCGTCAGGCCATTCACCGTTGACGGCAACGCGCGGCCAGAACCTGCGACGGGGGCTGCCCCGTTGGGTCGGCGGCGAGGCCTGGCCGCCAGCATCGGCGAGGCCTGCTGCAGCCGAAGTGTCACTACCCGCAACGGGCGGCATAGCGGCAGCTCCCGAGGTGAAGCCCGCGGCAGAGCCCGCACCGATCCCCAAACCTGCGCTACACCCCGAGGTCGAAATCTTCCCTCAGGCAACGATCCAGCAAGCGGCTCCCCCGCAAGCTCCAGCTCCCCCACAAGCTTCAGCTCCCCCGCAAGCTTCGGTAGCGCCGGTCCCCGCTGCGGCCTCTGATCCGGGGCCAGATGAGGCCCCGCGCGTCGTGCGCAAAGCGGTCCTTTGGGCCGTGGGGCTCGTCGCCGCGGCAGGCGTCATTGTGCTGGCGGCGAGGGGCGTCACCACCCTGCCAGGCGTGCCCGAGTTCATTGCGCGGTACCCGGGAGAGTATGCGCTCCCGGCGTTTGTCGCAGACGGGTTTCCGGCCTGGGCACGCTGGACTCACTTCTTGAATTTCTTCTTCATGGCCTTGATCGTGCGCACCGGGCTGCTCGTGCGCCACCAGCAAACCCCCCAGGCGTTCTTTACCCCGCGCCGCGGCGGTAAGAAGATTTCGCTCTATCTGTGGCTGCACACGAGCGTTGACGTGCTGTGGATGGCCACAGGCGTAACCTTTGTGGTGCTGCTGTTTACGTCGGGGCACTGGGCGCGCATCGTTCCCACGAGCTGGGAGGTGTTTCCGAACGCGGCGTCGGCCATGCTGCAATACCTCACACTCGAGTGGCCGATCGAAGACGGCTGGGTGAACTACAACAGCCTGCAGCAGCTCATGTACTTCACGGTCGTCTTCATCGCAGCCCCGCTCGCGATCATCTCGGGCCTGCGCATGAGCGAGTGGTGGCCCAAGAGCACCGCTCGGTTGAACCGGCTTTACCCACTCGAGGTCGCTCGCGCCATTCACTTCCCCGTCATGCTGTTCTTCGTACTGTTCGTGATCGTGCACGTATTCCTCGTACTCACTACTGGCGCGCTGAAGAACCTCGGTCACATGTACGCGGGGGTATCAGAGCCCGGCTGGTTCGGCTTCTGGATGTTTGCTGCGAGCCTGATCGCCACCGCCGCGGTCGTGTGGGCCGCGCGCCCGCTGGTCGTGGCACCCGTTGCCCAGCTGTTCGGCCGCGTGAGCGCGCGGTGAGAGCTGCCGAGACTGCTCAGGCTACTCAGGCTGCCGAGCCCAGCAGCGTCACGGGGTTTCTCTTTGCAATCGGGTCGGCCGCCCTGTTCGCGATGTCGGGTATTTTTGCATCGTCGTTGATGGCGGCGGGCTGGTCGGCGGGGGCCGCCGTCACCGTGCGGGTGCTGCTCGCTACCGCGGTGCTCGCAGTGCCCACCGTCCTCGCGCTGCGAGGCCAGTGGCGCATGGTGCTTGCAGCGTGGCAACCGGTGCTGCTGTTCGGTCTCATAGCCGTCACGCTGTGCCAGCTCGCCTACTATTTCGCGGTGCAGTACATCGCTCCCAGTTACGCCCTGTTGATCCAGTACATGGGGCCAGTGCTGCTTGTGCTCTGGGTATGGGCACGGCTGAGAAGCGCCCCGCACGCGCTCACGGTGCTCGGCGCATGCGCGGCCGTGCTCGGGCTCGTCGTGGTCTCGGGCATCGGTACGGGCGGCGCACTGCACCCCCTCGGAGTCATGTTTGCGCTTGCCGCCGCTGTGGGAAACGCCGTCTTCTATGTGTTGAGCGCCGACGCAAACCACGGCATCGCGCCGCTGCCGCTCGTGGGGCTCGGCCTCGGTGTGGCCTCTGTCGCACTCGTGGTTTCGGCAGCCATCGGCGTCATGCCGTTCACGATCGGCCAGGCAACCCCCGTAATTGCGGGGGCCAGGATCCCGGTGGCCGTCGTACTCGCCTGTTTGGCACTCCTATCGACCGTACTCGCTTACCTACTCGGTGTTGCCGCGGTGCGACATCTCGGCGCCACGGTCGCCAGTTTCACCGGGTATTCAGAGCCCATGTTTGGCATTGTCTGGACTATTCTGCTGCTCGCTATTGTGCCCACGGGTGCGCAGTGGATCGGTGCCGCCCTCATCATGGCGGGAGTCGTCACCGTCAAGCTCGGCGAGGTGCGCCAGGCGCGACGCCGGGGCTTCACGGCTTGATCAATGAGCCGTGTGACACACGTCGCCAAGCGTGCCGACCGAAAAGCGCTACGCTCGCACCTGTGAGCGTTCATCGAAGCCCGCTCGCGAAGGAGAGATCACGGTGACTGGTGCGGTGCGGCAGGCAACCCTTTCTGGGTTTGTGCTCGCGGTCGGTTCGGCGGCAAGTTTTGCACTGTCGGGTATTTTTGCGAGCTCCTTGATCGTGGCTGGCTGGTCTGCGGGGGCCGCTGCTACGGCCCGCATCTGCGTCGCAGCGCTCGTGCTCGCTGTGCCCACAGCCTTAGCCTTGCGCGGTCAGTGGCGTCAGGTACTGCGGGCATGGCGCCCCATTCTCATGTTCGGTCTCCTCGCGGTCGTGGCGTGCCAGCTCGCGTTCTTCTTCGCGGTGCAGTTCATCGCGCCCAGCCTCGCGCTACTCATCGAGTTCATGGGGCCCGTGCTCCTGATGCTGTGGATCTGGGTGCGCAGCCGCGTCGCCCCGCCGCCTCTTACACTCGTGGGAGCCGGTGTCGCGGTGCTCGGTCTCGTGACGATCTCGGGGCTCGCCGCGGGCGGTTCCCTGCACCCGCTCGGCATCGCCTTCGCGCTCATCGCGGCCGTCGGCAACGCCGCGTACTATGCGGCGGGGGCCGCGTCGGATCACGGTATCGCGCCGCTGCCGTTTGTGGGTCTCGGGCTAGCGGTGGCGGCGGTGAGCCTTGCGATCGTGAGCGCGGTCGGCCTCCTACCGTTCACCGTGACGAGCGTAGACCCCGTCATCGCTGGCGCCGAAGTCTCACCGGTGTTTGTGGTCGCGGGCATGGCACTCATATCGACGGTGCTGGCCTATGTGCTCGGGGTGTCTGCTTCTCGCAGGCTCGGTGCGACGGTCGCGAGCTTTACTGGTTACTCTGAGCCGCTCTTTGGCATCGTGTGGACGATCGTGCTGCTCGCGATTGTGCCCACCGGTACGCAGTGGCTTGGCGCCGGCCTCATCTTGGCGGGCGTGGTCGCGGTGAAACTGGGCGAGCTGCGGGCCGTGCGGCGAGCCGCAGGGTTGCCGCTGCGGTAGTGACGAAGCGGGCGTAATGCCCGGGCCATAAGGCTCTTTCGATCGTGATGACCGCCTGCGCGTTCAGCGAACTATTGGGCCTTTCCCGAGACATACTCCCGCAGGCCGGGCACGGCAAATTCTAGGAGCCCGCGCCCCGCCGGCTGCACAAGCCCCGCATCGATAAGTCGAGCCCGATAGTTGCCGATCGTGTTCCTCGCAGCCCCGAGACGTCGCCCGATGTCTGCAGTGTTTGACGGGCCATCATCCTCTGACATTGCGCGCAGAAAGTCGAGATCCTTGGGTGACGCCGTAGCCAAGGCCGCAGCAAGCACCACACGAGTGTTCCTTCGATGTGCGGCGGCCAACGCTAGATCGACGTCTACCTCTTCCAGCGGGCCGCTTTTCGCCTCGGCCATCTGCCATAAGTGATAACCCACGAGCTGAATAAGAAAGGGGTAGCCACCGGTGGATGTGGCCGCCTTTCGCACAAACTCCCGAGAAATTGGGGGCTCCAGGTTTGCGAACGTTTCTTGGTAGGAGTCTTCGACTTCGCGAACTGCTGCGGCATGCAAATCAATGCGATCGGCTCGACGCAGGAACGTTGCGACGCCCTCGTTGAGCAGGTCGGATACGGCGGCGGGCAGACCCGCGAACAATAGGGCGATGGGAAGCCCGTCACGGATAAAGTGCTGCACAAAAGCGGCCAATTGCGCAAGCTCGTCGCGGTTGGCACCGTGAATCTCATCAAGGGTGATGACCAACCCTGTGCGTTTTTCCTCAAGCAAATGCAGCAGCTGTTCTCCGACTTGCCGCCACCCCAACTGCTGGGCCGGGGGCAACTGAGAAGTGATTGAGAATCCAGCTGCTCCGATGCCCGTAATCCGCCGAACCGCGGGCCCCGGCCCGAGCTCTTCAGATGATGAGCGCATGGCTTCACCAATTCGGCCCAAGAAGCCTGTCGTGGCCGTCTCTGAGATCACCAGCCACCCCCGGGTGCGAGCGATGTCTTCGGCTTCTCCGAGCATGACGGTCTTCCCTATTCCGCGGGCGCCGGTGAAAATCGTGAGTAGGCCAGGGGCACCGGATCGGATGTGCAGACCGTAGGAGAATTCGTCCAACAGTCCCGCTCGACCAATGAGCTGCGGCGGCTCGGCCCCTGCTGTGGGCCGAAAGGGGTTCTGAGTTATGTGCCGATCGATCACGGATACTCCTATGAATAGCTGTGTGCCCAGTGTACTCCTGTGTACATTGTGAACAAGAGTGAATTGCTTCGGACCAGACGTGGCGAGCGAGTATCGGGCGAAGCTGTCAGCTAGTCTGATGGTTGTTGGAGGTGAATGTAGTGGAGAAGCGTTGGGCGTCGATGAAGCTCACTTTGCTGTTGCTGTATTTGGGCGTGCTGCCGCTGACTCCAGATGTTCCACTTCCATTCGCCTTCGTGCTCTTAGCGCTCGCGCTGATCGCTGCGGTTCCACTCATCCAGCGTTTCGCGCGCACCCTGTGTCACCGGCACTTCACGCCTGTTCAACAGTCGATTGTTCATACGGCAACGCTGGGCGCTTGGCAGCTGCTTCGCCCCGTCGCTCCGGGCACCAGCGGAACAGTACGCTCGCGTGCCCCCTCGGGCTTGCTCGCTGCCCACTGCTAAATAGCTCGATTCTCGCTCCCCCTCACCCCGGGCGCTGAGCGTTCGCTGCACTGTCGTGGGTGGCATCAAATCAATTCAGATTGCCAGCAAGCGACCAAAGGCGAATTGTGCACCCCAAAAATTTCCGTACGAACTATCCGGTTCCCCCATTTACTCCAGAATCACAGTGTGCCGATACCTCACCGCGTCTTCAGCCGCCACTCATCAAGGTTGACGCGGCAGGCGTGACGGCTGGCGACACAACTTTGCTCCCACCAACAACGTTCCAGGCAAGTCGGGGCCAAATCGTAGTGCTGCGCGGCGAGAACGGGGCAGGTAAGACAACGCTCCTACGCATCTTGGCGGGACGCATTCAACAGACAACGGGCACAGTTCAGGTGAGCGGCCAGCCGGTGAATGAACGAGACCCCGAGTTTCGTCGCAAGATGGCGGTCATGATCGGCTTGCCGCCGATGGCATCTGACCTAACCGTGTTCAACCATGTCGCACTCGTGTCCTCAACCTGGGAATCGGACCCCGAATCAGTGGAAGCAGCCACCCGCCGCGTGCTCGCTGAGTTCAGTCTCACCAAATTAGGGTCGCGGTTTCCTCATGAGCTCTCCTCAGGGCAGACCCAGCTGTTCGGGCTTGCGCTGGTGTTCGTACGCCCCTTCGAGGTGCTCCTCATTGACGAACCCGAGCAGCGACTCGACCCTGGCCGGGTCGAGCTGCTCGCTCAAGCGATGCTGGAACGTCGAGCAGCCGGGGCAACCATCATTGCGGCTACGCACAGCAGCAGTCTTGCTACGCGTGCCGCTGATCTCGCCATCACGCTCGGTTCTCACACATGAGCGCCCCACAGTTGTCGGCAGCTCTAGGCATTTGGCGGGCACGGCAGGAACGATCCGGCGCGGGCAAGGTCTACTCGCTCTATGTCTTTCTCCTGGTCGCTGTGATCGTGACCGTGCCCATTATCCGTGCACTGTGGGTTGTCTTGAACACCCCGGCCGGGCGTGCCGTCCTTTCCTCCGCGTACGCTCCCGACGCAGTTTCAATGATCGTTGCGGTGCTCTGGGTCGGGGCATTGCTGGTGGGGCGAAAGCGCGGCCCGGCGCTCTTGCCGCCGTTTCTGCTTCACGCGCTAGCAGGCAGCGGCATCCGTCGTGCCCTCGCGCTCCGGCCCCCAATGCTCCACTCCGCGACGGTCTTCGCTGGAGCGTGCGCCGCCGCCGCGGGGCTTGTGGGGATGGCGCTGATGGGTGATGGCCACGCACAGTCCGAGCACGTGATCGTGTTTGTTGCTTCTGCTGTCTCCACTGGCGTCGTAACCGCAGTGTTGTGGCTTGTTGGGCAGGTCTACCCCCAAGCGGCACTCGCGGTTTCGTTGATCGTGCTTGTGCTTTCGGGAGTGAGTCTTGCGAGAGCGGAGGTGCTCGCGTTCACGCCCTGGGGGTGGGTGGGAGCGACTTACCCGTTCACGGGATCGAGTGCCCTGTCACCATTTGGTACGGGTGCGCTTGCCGCCGCATCCATCGTCATGGCTCCAGCACTGCTGGGCCGTCTCACCCAGATGCAACTCAGCACGCAGGCCGCGCAGTGGGAACGGGCCACGGCATTCTCATTCTCGTTCGACTTCGACTCAGCGGCTGCCCTCTACGAACCTAAACCTCGCCTTGGGCGCGACATTCGTTTCATCACCCCGAGCCGACGACTGTGGGCGACGTTCTTGCTGCGAGACTTGGTCGGACAGGCTCGAACGCCCGGCCGCCTACTCGGAGGCATCACAGGTACCGCTGCGTCTGGAGTCCTGATGACGCTCTCGCTCCTACCCGGCACTCCATCGGCACTTCTGGCTGGCGCAGCTGGGATCGTGATCTACGGTGCGGCTGGCCCGCTCGCCAAAGGACTTCAGCACGCCGCAAGTGTCGCGGGCGACTACCCGTTGTATGGCATCAGCGACCGGCGCCTCCTACTCCTGCATGCTCTCTTTCCCCTCGTTGCGCTGCTCACCACCCTCATCACGTTTGCAACTGTCACCGCGTGCATCAACGGCGTGCCACTTGCAGTTGCACTTCCCGGAGTGAGTACGATCGGCGTCCTGGCGTTGGCACTTCGTTTAAGTAACGCGTTGAAAGGGCCGCTACCTCCGAGCCTGCTCACGCCCGTCAATACGCCGGTGGGTGACTTCAGCATCGTCATGCAAATTGGCTGGGCAATCAGTGAGCCGCTGATCGCAATCCTCGGTGCACTCACTGTGACTTTGCTTCTCCTCACACCAATCCCGCTCGCAATGCTGGCGCTAGGCGTTGGGGCACTCCTCGTGATTCGATGGCAGAAACGACGATGAATCAATAGTGGTGGAGCCCCCGGGAAACGTCAGGCCCGAACCTCAAAATCGGTCTCGACCTTCATGTCATATCTAACGCTTGCAATCATCGCCCGGAGCGTTGTGCGGCAAAAAACAACTCGGCGTGATGGGTGTTTCGCATTCTAGTAACTGGCGCATTCGACTCAATATTTGGGGCGAATGCGCCACACGCCTACGCCTGCTTGCGCCGCGAGGCGAGCACCAGGCCAACTCCAACTAGCACGAGGAGAACGGCTGCCGCAATAGACGACGCAGGATCGCTGCCCGTGTGGGCTAGGTCCTTTGCACCCACCGAGTCAACGACTGGCGGAACCATCGGGTCAGTGGCTGGCGGCGTCACCGGATCAGTGACCGGTGGTTTCACCGACGCTGAAGTCACGGTCAAGGTCGCTGCGGCGCTCGTCACCGAACCGGCACTGTTCTCAGCTGTTGCCCGATACTGGGTTCCCGACAACGCCTCCGTCGCCGCAACGGTCAGGGCCTTCCCGTCACTACTGACCGTGCCATCGGTTACGGTGACCGCATCCCAGGTAGCACCATCGTCGGCACTGAACTCCCACAACAAACTCGGCTCAGGCGCACCCGTCGTATCGACCGTAAACGTGGCATCATCTCCCGCGGTCACAGACTGATCCACCGGGTCAGTCACCGTCGGCGCTACATCGGGAGCGACATAGGTGAACGCGCCTGCATAAGCGATGTCGGGTTGCGCCACACCGTTCAGCTCCCACGACACAACGACATCAACGGGGCCGGCAGTGTGGGGTGGGGTGGTGGCCGTCCACGATCCGTCGCCGTTATCCACGAGATCGGTTGCGCTGATCCTATCAAACGAAACTCCCGTTACAGTCGTCTGTGTAAGCACCCGGACCGGCACATTACGGTTCACGAATGTGCCGTCACCCAGCTGCCCGCTGCTGTTGCTTCCCCAGGCATACGCGGTACCGTCTCCAGCAACCGCGACCGAATGCGAACCGCCGGCGCTCACCTGCTTGAAGGTCACCCCCGCAGGAAACTCCACCTGCACCGGCACATTACTGCCCGTGTTGGTAGCGTCACCCAGCTGCCCGAAGACGCTGCTTCCCCAGGCATACGCCGCACCGTCTCCAGCAACCGCGACCGAATGCGAACCGCCGGCGCTCACCTGCTTGAAGGTCACCCCCGCAGGCAACTCCACCGGCACCGGCACAGTACTGCTCGTGTTGGTGCCGTCACCCAGCTGCGCGGAGAGGTTGTTTCCCCAGGCATACGCGGCACCGCCCTCAGCAACCGCGACCGAATGCCAGTAGCCTGCACTCACCTGCGTGAAGGTCACCCCCGCAGGCATCTGCACCGGCTTCGGCACCGGCACAGTACTGCTCGTGTTGGTGCCGTCACCCAGCTGCCCGGAGAAGTTGTTTCCCCAGGCATACGCGGCACCGCCCTCAGCAACCGCAACCGAATGCGAACCGCCTGCGCTCACCTGCGTGAAGGTCACCCCCGCAGGCATCTCCACCAGCACTGGCACATTACGGTTCGTGGCTGTACTGTCACCCAGCTGCCCGGAGCCGTTGGATCCCCAGGCATACGCGGTACCGTCTGCAGCAAGCGCGACCGAATACGAATTGCCTGCACTCACCTGCGTGAAGGTCACCCCCGCAGGCATCTCCACCAGCACTGGCACATTACGGTTCGTGGTTGTACTGTCACCCAGCTGCCCGGAGCCGTTGTATCCCCAGGTATACGCGGTACCGTCCAAAGCAAGCGCGACCGAATGAGAAACGCCTGCACTCACCTGCGTGAAGGTCACCCCATCAGGCATCTCCACCGGCACCGGCACATTACTGCCCGTGTTGGTACCGTCACCCAGCTGCCCGTTGCCGTTGCTGCCCCAGGCATACGCGGTACCGTCTTCAGCACGCGCGACCGAATGCAAATAGCCCGCACTCACCTGCGTGAAGGTCACCCCTGGAGGTGGTTCAATCGTGACCTCGGTACCCCCTGTCACAGGCCCACTCGCCGGATCCGGCACCGCTTTCGCTACGGACCCCACCCCGACAAGCCCCAGCACCACACTGACAGCGAGCAAT
The DNA here is from genome assembly GCF_054456635.2 of Leucobacter faecis. Taxonomy (NCBI): domain Bacteria; kingdom Bacillati; phylum Actinomycetota; class Actinomycetes; order Micrococcales; family Microbacteriaceae; genus Leucobacter; species Leucobacter faecis. The sequence continues at coordinate 1,259 of NZ_JBTJEP020000004.1, read as the reverse complement.
CCTCGCAACACGTTACGCAACATCATTCAACGCCTTTCCCCAGTTTCATTCATATGCTGGCTCGGCCCCGTTCCGGGGCGAATGCGCCACACACCTAGGCATGCCTACGTCGCGAGGCAAGCAGGAGGCCAGCTCCAATTAGAGCAAGGAGAGGAGCTGCCACGATAGACGACACAGGATCGTTGCCCGTACGCGCTAGGCCCTTTGCACCCACCGATTCAGCGACAGGCGGCACCTCCGAATCGGTGACCGGCGGTACCTCCGGATCGGTGACAGGCGGCGCCACCGGCGCTACAGACACCGTCAAGGTCGCTGCGGAGCTCGTCACCGAACCGGAGCTGTTCTCGGCCGTCGCCCGATACTGGGTGCCCGACAATGCCTCCGTCGCCGCAACCGTCAACGTCTTCCCGTCACTACTGACGGTGCCATCGGTTGCGGTGACCGCATCCCAGGTAGCACCGTCGTCGGCGCTAAACTCCCACAACAAACTCGGCTCCGGTGTACCCGTCGTATCGACCGTAAACATAGCCGTCTCGCCCGCCGTCACAGACTGATCCGCCGGGTCAGTGACTGTCGGAGCCACCGGTGCTGCAGTCACCGTCAGCGTCGCGACAGCACTCGTCGCCTCACCGGCGCTGTTCTCAGCCGTCGCACGATACTGGGTTCCTGACAATGCCTCCGTTGCCGTGACAGTCAGGGTTTTCCCGTCACCACTGACCGTGCCGTCGGTTGCAGTAACCACGTTCCAGGTAGAGCCATCGTCGGCGCTGAACTCCCAGGTGATCACAGGAGTGGGTGTCCCGTCCGCATCGACGGTGAACGTAGCATCATCACCCGCCGTGACTGTCTGATCTGCCGGGTCAGTGACCGTCGGCGCTACATCTGGAACGACATAGGTGAACGCGTCCGTATAAGTGACATCGAGTTGCGCCACACCGTTCAGCTCCCACGACACAACGACATCGACGGGGCCGGCAGCGTGGGGTGGGGTGGTGGCCGTCCACGATCCGTCGCCGTTATCCACGAGATTGATTGCACTGATCCCGCCAAACGAAACCCCCGTTACAGTCGTCTGCGTAAGCACCCGCACCGGCACATTACGGTTCACGAATGTGCCGTCACCCAGCTGCCCGCTGCTGTTGCTTCCCCAGGCATACGCGGTACCGTCTGCAGCAACCGCGGCCGAATGCGAACCGCCGGCGCTCACCTGCTTGAAGGTCACCCCCGCAGGAAACTCCACCTGCACCGGCACATTACTG